>JAQIBE010000297.1 GCA_027859235.1 Desulfobulbaceae bacterium | reverse complement strand
AATTCCTCATGACCCTCGCCTACCGCTGTGAGATTGCTCCGGTGGTGGCCGCCTCAAGTTATGCCTCAATCGTGCTCTCCGTGATTTACGGCTATCTCTTCTGGAATGAAATCCCCCATCCCCTTGCCCTGGGCGGGGGAGCCTGTCTCCTTTTGGGTGGCTGGATACTGGCCCGGTCAAGAACAACCTCGGCCAGATCCCGCTAGGCTGTCTGCCACTTGAGACTGGATTCCTGCGGTTGCATATCAGCAGATGCCACGATCCTGCCGGAAAACACAAACTGCCAGAACGCATCATCGCTCATTCACGAGACTCCTGCCCGAGATTCATTCAACCCCTTTATAACTGCAACAAACCAGCAGTGCATAGTGATTTACAACTCGTACTTAATACTATTCTACGGTACTAAATCATAACAAGTCAGAACGGCAGCAGAGACAAAAGAAGGTGAACGGATAACTGCCTTTTCCAGTTAGAACCCTCCGCTGCATCGTAAAGACAGGCAAAGCAAGCGCTAGACGAACCCCCGCAGGGAACCCTACATGACCATTGACATTCATACCTTTCTTCCCAGACTGAAAACAGAAGTAGCAGCCTATATAATGGCGGCGATCTACGTCGCCAACGTTATCCCCCCGCGCTCCAACCAAACCAGCAGCAACTCCTAAAAACAACTCTGGAACAAATCGCAACAAACGTTCCGCCATATTCCAAAATCCCCTGCAACATGGGTCAAGGCTCGAAAGCGAAACACCACCGGTGCGTTTTCCCTCCGGGGTCTTTCCGCAAGCCAGCATCCTCATGGTGGTCGTCTGACTTGCAATAACTGTAATTTGGCCAATGATGGGGATGGAGACTTAGGTCCCGATTGTGAGGTAGGAACCTCTGCCCGTAAAGAAACTGCCCGGCTGAAAAGTTCTATCGGTTGGGCAGTATACTTCCACAAGCTGGTATCGTGCATCTTTAAAGACAAAGGAGCAGACGAGGGTGATCCCAAAAACCACTGGTGTTGCGGGACAAAAAACTACCCGCCAAACGAGCCGTAAACCAGCTACCACACTGGATTTACACCTTTTTTTTAAGTTGACAACTTCCCCTCAAGAAAGTAACACTTTAACATTAGTTTAACTGTACCAGGGCATACTGTTGATGACTTTATATAAAGGACTGACCAGGGGCTATCTGACCAAGCAAATGCACCCGGGCATCATGGTGATTACACCTAAGCAGTGACCACTTCTAACCCGGACAAACTTACATTCTTTCCACGCTCTGACCTTGCCCTCTGTCCCCTTAAGAAGAGATATAAGCATCGTTGAGAAAAAACTTTGCACAACGATGCGGCTCGGCGAAACAACCTTTTTTTTGCAGATGAACATCAACTCTTTGGCCTAAGCACTATGAATTTAGTCATAAATTTCATTCTTCTGTTCACAACATGGCTTCTCTTTTCCGGCAAATTTGACCTGTTCCACCTTGCCCTTGGGGGTGTATCCTGTTTTATTGTGGCCCTTTTCTCAACAGAGCTCCTCTTTGAGAATCGTCAGAAGGGGATTGCCGCTCGCCTTGGCGAGGCCGGGCGCTTTATATTCTTCAGCGGATGGCTTTTGTACCAGATCGTTCTGGCCAACTTCCATGTCATCAAGCTTGCCCTCTCCCCCAGGTCATTGGAACGTGACCTGGATCCCCATATCTTCACCTTTAAAACCAGCCTCAAAACAACCTTTGCCAAGTTTGTCCTGGCCAACTCTATCACCCTGACCCCAGGCACAGTGACCATTCGTATCCATGGCGACATTTTCCATATCCATGCCATAAGCCAGAAGGCCATGGGGGATCTTGCCAACGACGAACAGATGAGCGAGATGGAAAAAAGGGTGGCCTGGGTCTTTGAAGGAGGTCGTAGATAATGCCTTCCGTATTCACCAACAGTAACATGGAATCCTTCTTTATCTATATAGGGATCGGTTTGCTCCTTCTCATGTTCATCCCGCTCTACCGTGTAGTGCAAGGTCCCACCGTTATCTCCCGTATTCTTGGGGTCAATGTCATTGGCACCAAGACCACCATCCTGGTTATCATTATCGGCACGATTTATACGAAGGTGGAGATGTTTGTGGATATTGCCATCACCTATGCCCTGCTCAACTTTATTACTTCCCTTGCTGCAGCTCGTTTTTTTCAAAAAAATAAGCAGATGTGCCCGGACACACAAGAAGAGAGTAAAGGAGAGGACGCATGTTAGATATAATCGTTATAGCACTCATGGTCACAGGCCTCTTCTTTTTCTTCGGCACCACCATCGGCCTCCATCGTTTCCCGGATTTTTATACGCGCATGCATGCAGCAGGCAAGGGGGATACCCTGTCCTCAATTTTGCTCCTTTCAGGCCTTGCCCTGTATAATCTCCATCACCTCAGCCCTGATACCGTTCAGGTGAGTCTGAAGATCATGTTCATCTGTGTCGTTATCTTTATCACCAGCCCCACCGCTACTCACGCCATAATGGATGCCGGCTATGAATCCAAGGTCAAATACTGGACAAGACGTAAAGACTCCAGTGCACCACAGAGCTCCATTGAGCCCGGCAAGGGAGAGGATACATGATTCTTGACAACACCATCCTCTGGCAATTTGACGTACTGCTCCTGCCCATGGTGATTATCTGCGCCCTTGCCGCGTTAACCATCAAGGATCTTGTCGGCGCCGCCATTGTTACCGGCGCCTATAGTTTCCTCATGTGTCTGCTCTGGACCGAGATGCTGGCCGTGGATGTGGCCTTTACGGAAGCCGCCGTTGGTGCCGGTGTCAGCACCATATTATTACTGGCCACCGCCCTTCATATCAAACGTAAAGCCAAGGACTGAAAACGGTGAAACGCTTAACCTTACTCCTCACCCTTATTTTAGGAGCATACCTGATCTGGTCCGTGGAGGATCTGCCCGAATGGGGCGATCCCACCTCACCGGCCAGCACCTATTTATCTCCCCATTACATTGAAAACATCGTTGAAGAGACCTCTGTGCCCAATCTGGTCACCGCTATACTGGCTGACTACAGAGGCTATGACACCATGTTTGAGACGGTTGTTGTTTTCTGTGCCGGGCTCACCGTATTGACTATTCTGCGGCGCACTGAGAGGAAAAACAAAAAGGTCAGCACCCCCCGGCCCCAGCGGGAAGGGTCCGATATCATTTTACAGAATACGGCCCGTCTGCTTATCCCGCCCATGCAGCTCTTCGCCCTCTATGTCATTGCCCATGGCCATCATAGTCCCGGCGGCGGCTTTCAGGGAGGTGTTATCCTGGGAGCAAGCTTTATCCTCCTGGCATTATCCTATGACCTCAAAAAGACCTTGAAGCGTTTCAAAGAGAGCAGCATGCTCTTCTACAGTGGACTCGGCGTGCTCATTTATGCCGGTATTGGTGTTGTCTGTCTCCTGCTTGGTAAAAATTTTCTGGCCTATGCGGCCTGGAGTAATTTTTTGGGGATCACCGAGCTTGAAGCCCATTCCCACGGGATGCTCGGTGTTGAAATCGGGGTGGCCATAACGGTCATGGCGATTATGTTTTCGCTTTACGCAGACCTCGCCTCCGGCGGTGATCTGGACGAGGGACTTTAAGATATGGACAACGTTCTCACCTATATTGTTTCCGGCTACAACTACTGGGCCGCCTTGATTCTGATCATGATTGGCATGTACGGCATGATTGCTAAAAACAATCTCCTGAAAAAAGTGATCGGCATGTCGATTTTTCAATCGGCCATCATCCTCTTTTATATCTCAATCAGTTACAAGAGCAATGCCTCTATACCCATTATTGCCCATGGTCACGGCGTGGCCGACCATACCGCTATCGACCCCAACCTGTATGTCAACCCGTTACCCCATGTCCTGATGCTTACCGCTATTGTAGTGGGCGTGGCCACCCTTGGTGTTGCCCTGGCAGTACTGCAGAAGATCTACCGGGTACATGGAACCATTGAAGAAGATGAAATCTTGGAGAGCATAAAAGAATGATAGCTGCTCAAACCCCTATTCTGATCCTGCTGGCTCCTTTATTCAGCGGCATTTTAATTACGATATTTGCCCAGAAAAGTAAAAACGTGGCATTCTTCCTGCTCATTCTTGGCATGGTCGGCTCCTTCAGTGCGGCCTGTAATGTACTACTCCAGGTCCTCCAGGGAAGCGGACCCATCCATTATCGCCTTGGCGACTGGCCGCCGCCCTTCGGTATTGAGCTGGTTATCGACCATCTGAGTGGGATGGTCCTGTTCATGGTCTCCGGTGCCGCCCTCCTGACGGCGATCTACTCCAAGCATACGGTGGAGGTCGAGATCCCGGACCGTATTCACCATTATTATACCCTCTACACCCTGCTTGTCAGCGGCCTGCTTGGCATGGTGGCCACCGGAGACGTGTTCAACCTTTACGTCCTGTTGGAAATCTCAGCCCTGTCAAGTTATGCCCTGCTGGCTAGAGGCAGAGGGCTGGCGTATATAGCCACCTTCAAATACATCATTATCGGCACCATTGGTGCCAGTTTCTACCTCCTGGGTGTCGGCTATCTCTATATCAAGACAGGCACCCTGAATATGGCTGACCTGTCGACCATGCTGGCCACTCCTGAAATGCACCAGTCGCCGTCCATTAAGATCGGTTTCATCTTCATTATTCTTGGAATATGGATAAAAATGGCCTTTTTCCCCCTCCAGGGCTGGTTGCCAAACGCCTATTCATGCGCCTCCACCACCACAAGCTGCCTCATTGCCCCACTCATGACCAAGGTCTCGGTCTACATCATGATTCGTTTGATGTTTTCAGTTTTCTCGGCAGATTATATTTTTAAAACCCTGCAGTGGCAGCAGTTCATGGTGTGGATGGCCTGTATTGCCATTGTGGTGGGCTCTGTTTCCGCCCTGGCACAACGCAATCTCAAACGCATGCTGTGCTATATCGTCGTGGCTGAAGTCGGCTATATGGTGGGTGGTGTCTGGCTGGCCAACAGCAATGGCTTTTCCGGCGCGGTGTATCACATCATGAGTGATGTCATGATGACCCTCTGCCTGTTCATGGCTGTTGGCGCTGTGATCTATAAGACGGGAGAGACCTCCCTTGAAGCCATGCGCGGTATTTTCCGCAGAATGCCTATTACAGCAGCAGCTTTCCTGGTGGGTGGATTTTCCATTATCGGTATCCCCCCCACATGCGGTTTCTTCAGCAAGTGGTACCTCATCACCGGCGCCATTGAGACGGGTCAATTCCATTTCGTTATTGCCCTGCTCTTTTCCAGCCTGATCAATGCCATACTCTTTTTTCGCATTATTGAAATCGGCTTCTTCAGCCCGTTTGACGAAAATGGCCATGGAACCCATCAAGTTATAGTGGTAAACGAAGCCCCTGCCATGATGCTCGTGCCCATGGTTATCAGTGCCGCCTCATTAATCATTATCGGCCTGTATACCCGTTTCCTTATGAGCAATATTGTCCAATGGACCATCCCGGTCGGCCTGTAGGTATCGGTGGATTTTTCGCCCCTGTTGGCCTGGTGGCTCTAGCCACACCTAGATTAACAATCAAAACGTGTTTGAATAAATAGATATGGACCAAATTCCTTTTATATCCGCAACTCCGGCCCTGGCCATCCTTGTCTCTCTGGCAGCAGTGCCGTTGATCGTTCTAAGTTCAAAACGACCGAATCTGCGTGAATTCTGGACCTTTGCAGCCGGTGGGATCAAACTCCTGTTGATTCTTTCCATGGCAGGCTGGATTCTTGCCGGCAACACCCACACCTATGAACTATGGAAAATTCTGCCCGGCCTGTCTCTTAAGCTGAAGGTTGACGGCTTCGGCATGCTCTTCGCTCTGGTGGCCTCTGCACTGTGGATTGTTACCTCGGTATACTCCATTGGCTATATGCGCGATCAGAAGGAGCATGCCCAGACCAGATATTTTTGTTTCTTTGCCATTGCCCTATCCGCCACCATTGGCGTTGCCTTTGCCGGAAACCTGCTGACCCTGTATCTCTTCTATGAGATGCTATCCCTTTCAACCTATTCCCTGGTTACCCACCATCAGGATGAAGAGGCACGGGGCGGTGGCCGTAAGTATCTCACCTATTTACTCGGCACCTCCATTGGGTTGGCCCTACCCGCCATGCTGATCACCTATAATATCACCGGCTCATTGGAATTTTCCAGTCTGGGTGTTTTTCCGGAAGGGGTCTCCAAGGGTATGCTGATCCTGCTCCTGCTGATGTTTGTCTTTGGTTTTTCCAAGGCGGGGCTCATGCCGTTTCACTCCTGGCTGCCCGGGGCCATGGTGGCACCGACACCGGTCTCAGCCCTTCTCCATGCCGTTGCCGTGGTCAAGGTCGGCGTGTTCAGTGTCTTACGTATCTTTACCGGTATCTTCGGTATAGACCTGCTGGCAGCCCAGGACCTCAACACCATTATCTGCATCATTGCCTCCTTTACGGTTATTGTTTCCTCCTGTATCGCCCTCACCCAGGATAATTTGAAAAGGCGACTGGCCTTTTCCACCATTGGCCAGCTGGCCTATATTATCCTCGGTGCCGGCCTTGCCTCAAAACTTGGGGTCACCGGCAGTATGCTGCACATCTCCATGCATGCCTTTGGCAAAATCACCCTCTTTTTCTGTGCCGGTGCCATTTTTGTGGCTACAGGGAAAAAATATATCAGTGAAATGGTGGGGATCGGCCGCCGTATGCCCATTACCATGTTTGCCTTTTTTATCGGCTCGCTCAGTATCATCGGTCTGCCCCCCACAGGAGGCATGATCAGCAAGCTGTTGATGGTTCGCGGTGCCATGGAGGCCGATATGGCCTGGGTTTTAGCTGTCTATCTGGTCAGTTCATTTCTCAATGCCGCCTATTTTCTACCCATTGTGTATAAGGCCTTTTTCTGTACCGAGGAGGAATCGTTATTTCCTCAGGAATACAATGAAGCGCCGGTTTGTTGCTGGTTGCCCCCGGTCATAACGGCAACAGTATCTATGATACTATTCTTTTTCCCCGGCCTTTTCCTCGGTTTTGCCCAGGTCATGATGAGCGGATAAGAGGGACTGATCGCGGCCCGGAGAAAAGGCTGCGCTATGGTTCGTTACATAACAGTGATAAAGAATAGTAATTTGTTAAATGGAGTGACGCATGTCTGAAACGGATATTAAATTAGGTTATTTTGATCAACCAAAAACCAAGAAGATGCTATGGCGATTGCTGTGGGCCGTATGCATTCTCTCCCTGCTCCTTGAATTTTTTGTGCACCGGAAGAACCATTTCGACATGGAAAATTTTTTCGGTTTCTATGGAGTACTCGGGTTTATTGCCTGTTCCGTCAGTATCCTCGTTGCCAAGGCAATGGGGCTTTTTCTGAAAAAAGAGGAGGATTATTATGACGATGATAAATAATCTTCCCCCGGGTCTCATTTTAATCCTGGGAGCATTCCTGGTTCCCCTCCTCTCAGGGAAGGCGAAGAACTGGTATGTGATTGCCCTCCCCCTCCTGACCTTTTGGCACATCTCCCAGCTGGACATGGCAGCAAGCCTTGTGCTGAACCTGGCGGATTTTCAACTCGAGACCCTGCGGGTGGATAAGTGGTCCAAGGCCTTTGGCTATATCTTTACCCTGAGCGGTTTTGCCGCCTTTTTATATGGGTATTATGAAAAGAGATCCACCCAATTCGTGAGCGCCCTCCTGTATATCGGCAGTTCTCTCATGGTGGTCTTTGCCAAAGATATTATCACCCTTTATATCTTCTGGGAGCTTATGGCCATAAGCTCTGTGTACCTGATCCTGGGCAGTAAAACGCAGAAGAGCTATCAGGCCTCGTTTCGTTATGTCATGGTGCATATTTTTGGCGGGCTGGTGCTCCTGGCTGGAATCATTTTGACCATCCACCAGACCGGCTCCATCAGCTTTGAGGCCTTTGACCCTGACATGGCCACCCTTGGAACCTGGCTCATACTGATTGGCTTTTTAGTTAACGCCGCAGCTCTGCCCTTCTCCTCCTGGCTTCCGGATGCCTACCCTGAAGCCACTGTTATGGGCGGCGTAATCCTCAGTGCCTATACGTCTAAAACAGCCGTCTATGTCCTCATACGCGGCTTTGCCGGCTGGGACATCCTCATCCTGCTTGGCTGTGCGATGAGCCTGTACGGGATTGTTTACGCCCTGCTTGAGAACGATATGCGCCGCATCCTGGCATTTTCCATTATCAACCAGGTCGGGTTCATGGTTTGCGCCGTGGGAATAGGCACGCCCTTGGCCTTAAACGGGGCTATGGCCCATGCCTTTTGTTGTATTATCTACATAGGCTTATTGTGGATGAGTGCCGGAGCGGTTCTCTATCGAACCGGCAAGAGTAAGTGTACCGACCTCGGCGGACTGTATAACACCATGCCGTGGACCTTGGTCTTTGGCTGTGTCGGGGCGATGGCCATTTCAGCTGTGCCGCTCACTTCGGGTTTTACCAGTAAAACCATTATCATTGCCGAGGCCGCCAACTCCCATATGTTTTGGGCCTGGCTGGCCCTTGAGATTGCCTCGGCCGGTGTTTTTCTCCATGCAGGGATTAAATTCCCCTATTTTGTCTTTTTTGCCAAAGACAAGGGGTTGCGTCCCCCGGAAGCGCCGAAGAGCATGCTGGCAGGCATGGCCTTTCTCTCCTTCTTCTGTATCTACCTCGGTATGTTCCCCGAGCGGTTATACAACATCCTGCCTGATGCTGAACTGGTCAAACAGGCCATGCCCTACACCTTTTATGATATTTATGTGCACCATTTTGCCCATGTCGTGACTCAGATCCAGTTGCTCGCCTTTTCAGCTCTGGTCTTTTTCCTCTTTCTGCCCATGTTAAAGCGCACCAATACCATTGCCCTTGATTTTGACTGGTTCTACCGAAAGGGGTTTGGAGTCATTCATCTCATGATAGATACAGGTTTCAACGGCCTGAACAAATGGACAAATCGGACTATTGCCTTAGGACTCACGGCAAAGCTCAGTGCCTATTTTAAGGATGGTCCGGCACGTTTGTGCATGATAGCCCTTAAACCGGTATGGGAATTATCAGGCGCCAAGATTGACGGCCCCGATGGTATGGAGACACGCTTTCTGAAGAAATTCAGAACCGCTTATTTTTCTGTAGGTAGTACAGCCATTTTCACCCTGGTCCTGTTCCTGGTCTTTTGCTTTTTCTTTTATTAAGAGAGGTCGAGTTGAAGGTGATCTGAACGGCGTAAAAAGAATTATCAATAACGCTCATTTTTTGCACCCAGCCCTATCTCACATTGAGTATGAGCGTAACGCCCAATGTGATTATAAAACGCCAAAGCCTTAACAGTCCAAAAAACACTTTAGGTCACAATACGAAGATGCTGGATCGTTGTGAGCTCAGGCCTGTATTAGCCCATACCGATGCCTCGGTTCCAATTACCGGGGAAACGGGGACCGGCATGGACATGGTGACCGAGGCCAGCCAGAATAGTTCAAATCGTTTCCGCCATCCTTTTATCACGATAAACTGCGGCGCCTTGCCCGAGGCCTTACTGGAATCCGAACTCCTTGGTCATGTGCGCGGAGCCTTCACCGGGGCAGGCGAAGATTCAACAAGCTACGACAACCCCTTCACCATTGTTTTCAACTTCTTTGTCTGCACAGCCCTCTTCGCCCTTATTGTTGCTCTTTTTATGCAGACCACGCTGCCAACCAACAGGGAATGGCTGTTTATTGGAGGCATTGCCCTCTCTGCCAGTCTTGGCCAATTCCCCATGACCCTCGCCTACCGCTGTGAGATTGCTCCGGTGGTGGCCGCCTCAAGTTATGCCTCAATCGTGCTCTCCGTGATTTACGGCTATTTCTTCTGGAATGAAATCCCCCATCCCCTTGCCC
>JAQIBE010000278.1 GCA_027859235.1 Desulfobulbaceae bacterium | reverse complement strand
CAGATGAGTGTGCAGCAGGAACAGCTCAACCATTTTGAAAGTTTGCGGACCATGGCCGGGGCCATTGCCCATCGTTTTAACAACTCCATGGCGGCGGTACTGGGTAATCTGGAGCTCATGCTGGATACGCTCCCTGACCATTCTGCTGAAAAAGAGATGGCAACCGATGCCATGCTGGCAGGGAAAGAGGCGTCCCTTGTGGGTTCTATGATGCTCTCCTATGTCGGCCAGCGGCCTCTGGAGCTCCAGATAGCAAGCCTCAGCGATCTTGCCGGAGGGTGCGTTACAGAATTACAGCGTCAATCTCCATCATCTTGCACCGTGAAATGTATTCCGCCCCCTGCGCCACTCCTCTGCTCCATGGATATCCAGCAGATCAAAGAGGTGATAACGAGCATTATCATGAATGTTATTGAATCCTTGCCCGATGATACCGGGGAAGTTGAAATCAGCTTTGGCAGTGATTATTTTCAGGCATCTTCGTTCCCTGTTGTCTTTCACGGGAATGGCGCGGCAGATGGCAGGTATAACTTTTGCCAAGTGAGGGACAGGGGCGAAGGCATTGAACCGGAGAATCTCCAGCGTATTTTTGAACCCTTTTTCACCACGAAATTTGTGGGCCGTGGTCTGGGTCTTGCCCTCTGCGTGGGGATTATGCGGGGTCACCATGGCGCGGTTCTTGTTGAAAGTTCTCTCACCACAGGCACCACGGTGCGGCTGCTGCTGCCTGTAGTGGAACCGGAGCAGGAAGATGGTGAGCCCCCGGAATGATGGATGTTTTTCGTTACATTGGGGAGCTGGGATGATAGAGTTTAAATATTGAATAATTCATTATTCGATATTCTGCGATTGCATTTATTGTGAGGAGATGCGTTATGAAAAAACTGACCCTGATATTGCTCACCCTGGCCTGCGGCCTGGCCGTCTTTATCGCCTGCAGTCAGGAGCCCGAACCCATCAAGATCGGTCTGGCCGCCAACCTCAGCGGGCCTGGCGGTTCGGCCAGTGAGCATATCCGCGACGGGGCCCTGCAGGCGGTGGAGGACATCAATAATCAGGGGGGGGTCAAGGGCAGACCGCTGCAGCTGCTGGTTCGGGATGATCAAAACAGCAGGGAAGGGGTGCTCCGGGCCGATGAATCTCTGATCAATGCGGGGGTAGTGGCCATTATCGGTCACAGCCAGTTCGCCAATACCCTGATCGCCTATCCCTATGTCACCTCCCGCAACACCATCCTCTTTACCGCCTACACCTCCACCATCGAGCTCTCCGGTCGTGATGACCTCTTTCTTCGCACCGCAGTGGACACCGCCCTCTATGGGCGGAAGACCGCCTCCCTCCTGCAGTCCAGAGGTATAAGGTCGGTGGTCTGCCTCATTGACAGCTCAAACGCCGTGTTTGGCGACAGCTGGCTGGAGGAGACCCGCCGCCATTTCCAGGGGGATATAAGCGCGGTGCGCTTTGATCCGGCCGCCATGCCTGACTGGACCCAGATCATGGGTGAGCTGCTGAACCCCGGACCTGACGCCGTCATCCTCCTCACCCGATCGGTAACCACCGCCAAGGCGGCCCAGTTCATCCGCAAGCAAAACAAGACCATCCCCCTCATCACCTCCCCCTGGTCGCAATCCCCGGAACTGATTAACGTCGGCGGCCAGGCCGTGGAGGGTATGACCATCATCACCTTCATCAACCCGGAAAATTCCCTCCCAGCCTATCTGAGTTTTTCAGAGAGGATGGAGCGCAACTTTGGTAAGAAGGCCACGGCCCGATCCGCCCGGGCCCATGAGCTGATAACGATCCTGGCTGATGGGCTTACGCGCTCAACAGCCATGGGCGGCGAACCGCTCAAGACCGCTATCCTGGCCGTGGAGTATGACTCCATCCTCGGCAGGGTGGGTTTTGACCGTTTTGGCGATGTGGTCCGCCCGGTTTACGAGGTCCAGGTCAGAGACGGGGAGCTGAAAACCGTGGGTGAAATACGTTGAAATCCGGTCTTTCCCTGCAGAAACAGATCAACGCGGTTCTCTTTGGGTTGGCCTTGGTCTTTTTTCTGGTGGTCGGAGGGGTGAGCACCCTTGTTCAGTACAAGGGGAGCATGGCTGAGTATGGCGACCTGATGGAAAAAAAGAGCCAGCTCAT
>JAQIBE010000266.1 GCA_027859235.1 Desulfobulbaceae bacterium | reverse complement strand
TAGGCGTGGATCAGTTGATCGTATCTCAGCCAGCCCGGAATGAGCCATAGATTATACAGGACCGGCGTTTCCATGTTCACCGGCCAATGAGCAGGTATAGTGAGTAATCCTCCGGCCATGTGCGCACATCCCCAGATACTCAAGCCCCAGAGGGAAGCGAAGCTCAAGACCACTGTCCGGTGAACCTTCCATATCAGCCCGATCAGCAGCAGCATTACGACAATGTATACCAGGAATTCACGGTTACCCGTGACTAAGGCCCCGACCACCGCTGCCAGGATGTACAATGCGGTAAAGGATATTATTGGCCAGATAGGCCTGTTCTGGTCCGAATTTTCAATCATTGATTTAACTTTTTTATTGTTTCATCTACAGAGGAAAAGACATTTTTTAAGGTGTTACTTTCAGCGTAATACGAATTGTCCGGAAAGCAGAGCAATATCTTACGCTCAGTGCAGCAATAAAAAGACAGGCTCGGCCGGGCAAGGTCAACAGCCGCCGAGACAGACAGAACTGTTACCTTTTTCCGGGGCAGCTGCAGCGGCATAGAGGTGAAGAGTGGCGAATCTACCGGCGCTGAAACTTGTTATTCCATGCCTGAATCACTCAATCCTTCTGCAGCAAAGATTGCCCCACCTTCTGAAACAGCCAAAAGCCGTTATGGACAGGAAGAATATCCGAATACTCTCCTGTTTTAAGGGCAAAGAGGTGCTGCATGTCTCTGGTTCGTGCATCGGTATAGGCTAAATCCGGCAACTGGCCGCCATCTCTCCGTGTACCGGCCTGGGAATACAGACGACTCACCTGCAGGAAGGATTGGCCCTGTCCTAATGCCTCCTGCACCTCCTGCATAATCGCATACTGGTCATGCACATTCCCATAATCATCATGGGCATCAACATAGCGAAAGATCCCCCGCAAGGAAATGGACCGAGAGGGAGCACCCGAATGGGCGGTTTGCGTGGTGACCGCAAAGTCATCATCCAGCACGCAGAGTACCAGGGGAGGGATGATCTGTTCGCCATGAACCGCCGCCTCAACCTGACCATCCAGCTGATAGCCTGACACTGCTTTATTCTGCTTGAGCAGATGACCTAGACTAAACAGACAGATATCATCCACTCCACTCCCCTTTGCACTGGCAATCTCAGTCTGGATATCCACCGCAGATTTAATATAGGCCCCAAGCCCTGCCCACATTCTGACCTTATAGCGCTCACAAATCTGTTTACATTGTAAGAGCTGACTTGCAATCCGGGGTGCAGAGCCAAAATAGGCCATGACATACACCTCATCCAGCAACCCTTCCTGCAGCCAGTCCGTCCATTTCTGACCCTTATCCAGAAACGCCTCAATCACATCGGGAAAAACAGAGGCGGATAAACGCAGATCAGGGTTCACCTGTTCCATGGTCTTTTTCACATCCCGCACCAGGTTCGTTACATTGTCAGATCGCTGCTGCTCCCAGCCAATGCGCTCGCTAAGAGCCGCTCTTGTCCCTGCATCCCCGCTTTTATTATGCCACTGGGCAAAATCCTGGCGGGTCACCTTGGCCAGTCCAGTTCCGCCACCAGCACCAAAAAAGGCACCGGGATAGCGGATAAAATCAAGATGCACACCGGCAACATCATAGTTTTCAACAAGCTCACGGACCACATCACTGAAATAGGCGCGGTAGTCTGTGGAGGCAGGATCCGCATAGACCCCTTCTATCCAGCGCTGACGCTGCTCAAGGCCGGAATAATCCTTCACGGATCGTCCCGTGCGATCCTTCAATATCCACTCATCGTTATAGTAGGGATGATTCAAATTTTCAGGAGGAATATCACCCGTCCACAGATAATAGACATTGAGCCAGGCATGGATCTCAACATCGGTGCACTCGGCAAGGATTGCCGCCAGAGGGTCAAAGTCAACCAGACCTTCAGGACTTGGCACAAATGATGACTCATACCAACTGTCAGCCCGCCCCCTGACCTGCACGAGAAAGCGGTCAAATTGGGATTGATTTTCCTGGGAACAGAGTTCCTTAACCTTCTGGGGCGTATCGATATCAAACCGCACCACCCACGTTCCCCGCCCTCCCGCCTGGGCAGAAGATATGGATCCGCTGAAAAAGATAA
>JAQIBE010000240.1 GCA_027859235.1 Desulfobulbaceae bacterium | reverse complement strand
GAACCGCTTTATTAAGGGTATTGGAATTATGCGCAAGAAGAAGGTCGGAGTACGCTAAAAAGGATTACTTCATGAATATCGAAACAGTGGTGCAGGATTATAAGCTTTATATTGCCGGTATCTTTTTCGTTATCGTCATTATCAGCTTTAAGAGTGAAGTGTTCCGCAATTGGGTTATCAGGCTTGTCATCTTCAGCCTTATCCTCACGGTTTGTTATTTCGGGTTTCAAAAAATCAAATATCGCTTCAAGTCCGGGAAAGAGGTCACCCCCTTTAATGAAGAAATGCAGCCTGAAGAAAATGCGGGGATGCAATATTACCGGGATCCGGGTATAGAAATCGACAGACAGACTGGAGAGTGAACGAACCGGTCAGCCCGTATAACGGACCTGCACTTCTTCATTGTTGAAGGATATCGTGAGAGTGGAATCCTTGACCACCCTGAACATCAGCTGGCCCAGATAAAAAAGCTCCTGAACCAAGGTCAATTCGTACTGGGCGACAAGTCTCGCGCGAATCTGCATATCTTCAGATAAAACCGCCTGAATTTCAGCTAGACACACCCCACGACTATTCCCCTTTAACCCCTCAATGCTCAACCATACAGCACCGTAAGCACAGCGCTCTTCGTGGGCGAGAATCTCGCCCAGAAGGAGGTTATCCGCACCCAATAAATCAGACCTTGTCAAACAGTCTTTAAAAACGACCGCCTCAATAGCCCTGGTATCCCAACATTTCAAAACCCGGCACTCCATCGGCCGGTCCCCATGAATCGTACACCCCGACAACGCGCCGTTCTTTTGATGAAAGGGGCATTCCCAACTTGTCCCGGTCCCGGCAGCAAGCTTGATCATCTCCACCTCTGCCGGCTCCACCCTATCTGTAAAGGGATTAAACGCTGACTCACCTCTGCGAATGACTCGAAGCTGGTCCAGGCTGACGAGATTCTTCTGCAAAAAGGATCTGTCTTCATGATGCAGAATCGGCCCACCTTTTTCACAGCAAATTCCGCACCGCTTACATTCCATGGAGGATTCCCTTTAAAATTAAAAACAGCATCATAACCCCGATGGATAGCTACAGGAACCGCACCGCATCAGGCGCGTATCTGCTCATCGAGCAACATCTTATCCAGAAAAGATAAAACAAAACCACGCTGATCGCCCGTAGCATGGGCAATACAGGAACAATGCATATTGCTTCTACTCCGGACAAGCAACTCGACAATCAACTTATCTCGCGTTAATTCAAAACCAAAACAAAAGGGGCCGCAATCCTCATGCCCTTCCTGACTCTCAGCCAGGAGATCATCAGGAAGATTAAGCCAGAACATGCCATCCATTGCTCCAGCATCAAGTCTATCCTGCAAATAAGACTCGAGATTATCCATCTCTGCCTTACTCAAATCATCAACAACAAATTGCCGCATCGTCATCACCGTAGAAATTAAACCAGAGAGAGAGAAACCCCATAAACTTCAGGACAACCAATATGTACCTTAAGAGGCAGCCCAATACAAATAAAAAAGGCTCAATATCAACGAGCAATATCGAGCCTTTTCTAAACCGCGTTTATATGCAAAAGAACCTTACTCAGTTGTCCAGGTCCCGGACGTCTCGCCCTTCTTGCATATCTTCACCTAAGCAGTAGCGCTTGATCGATTCAGCCGCCTCTTTGGCCTGATACACGGCCTTCGCGACGGTCTGTGGTCCGAGAACCGAATCACCGGCAGAGAAAATCCAGTCAATATTCGTCTGGAAGGTCGTCTTATCAATGATGTATGTTCCCCACCTCGTCAACTCAAAGTCATGACCGGTGTCCGTTTCGTGATCGACATTTTGCGAGATGGCCGGAATAATACAATCGGCATCAATAACAAAGTTTGAACCATCGATTACAACGGGGCGACACCGACCGGAGTCATCTGGAGGACCAAGTTCCATCCTCTGGCATTCGATTCCCGTCATTCTCCCATTTTCGCCGACGACCCTGACCGGGGCGGCAAGGAACTCTATTTTCACCCCTTCCTGCTGCAGATGATGAATTTCTTCAGTGGAAGCGGGCATCTCTTCGATCGTCCTTCTGTACAGGATGGAGACATTCTCACTGCCTTCACGCAGCGCAACACGGGCACAGTCAATGGCAACGTTACCGCCACCAACCACAACAACATTGTGGCCGATATCGACCTTATGTCCGGAAAGCACCTCCCGCAGATAATCAATACCATGACGAACCCCAGCCATGTCTTCGCCTTCAACGCCGAGCTTACGGCTCGCATGGGCGCCAACACCGATGAAAACAGCATCATAGCCATGCTCATTTTTGAGTTGGTCCAGAGTGATATCCCTGCCGATCACGACATTATGAACAATCTTCACGCCGCAATTTTTAAGTACAGAAAATTCCGCATTGAGAATATGGCGGGGCAGCCGGAAAGGCGGGATCCCGACTTTCAGCATTCCCCCCACAACGGGTAATGACTCATAAATCGTGCATGCAATACCGGCGTGGGCCAGATGATACGCCACGGTCATCCCGGCAGGACCGGAACCGACAATGGCCACCTTCTTACCAATGGGCAGTGCACATTCAGCCGACATATTTTTCTGATGATAGACCATCCAGTCTGACATGAACCGCTCAATAGGGCCAATGGCAACAGGCTTGCCCTTTTTACCACGGATACAACTGCCCTCACATTGACTCTCATGGGGACAGACCCTGGAGCAGATGGCAGGCAGGGACGAGGTTTCACGAACCTTCCAGTACGCCTCTGCAAATTTCCCTTCAGCCACAAGGCCAATAAAGGCCGGAATATCATTATTAATTGGACATCCCTGACGGCATCCTGGTTTTTTACAGTTAAGGCAACGCTGGGCCTCTTTCTGCGCAAGATCAACGGTAAATCCCAAGGCAACTTCATCATAATTATCGATACGAATTTCTGGCGATAATTCAGCACATGTTTGACGCTCAATGGCCATTCTCTCTTTTGCTTTCATAAATCTCAACACTCTTTATTATTTAAAACGGAGGCCTACCCCGTGAGGATGCGAATGTAAAAGTTTATACACTACTTGCCCAAAGATTTCAGCTGGCAAAACTACCTAGAATTTGAGTTCTGGGAAATTAATTTAAACCGTACATTGGCAGCAACGGCCATCAGTCAAAAAAAAAGCCACCCTCGAAACGAGGGTGGCTTTTTTCATACAGACACATGGAGCCCGAGAGGGATAGATACAGCCCGAACTCAGTCTCACATACAACGATGCTAATGAGATTTCTTACTCACAACAACCCGTGCCAGAGCGCGTTGTAACGCCGCTTCAGCCCGGACCATATTATGTTTCTCACCTTTTGCTTTAATTGCAGCAAGTCTTTTCTCTGCTCTCTCTTTGGCCTTAAGGGCACGATCAACATCAATATCCGTTCCCTTTTCACACGATTCCACAATAAAGGTAATCTTATTGTTGGAAACTTCACAAAAACCACCACTCACCATTAAAACAGTTTCAGACTTATCCTGTTTATAGGCTAATTCACCAACCTTGATGGTGGAAAGAAAGGGAGCGTGATTGGCAAGAACACCGAAAACACCGCCAAATCCCGGGGCTGTAACGATATCAACTGATTCGCTTACAACAGGGCCTGAAGGTGTGACGATTTCAAGTTCAATTTGAGCCATACTGTCACCTCATCACTGAGTTTACGGTTACCGGTTTACAGTTTACGGTTCAAGGATATTATCTTTATTGAGACAACGACCTTGAACCGTAAACCGGCAACTGTAACCAGTAAACTGCTTTATTAAGCTGCTTTCTCAGCAGCAGCTTTTTCCAACGCTTCTTCCATGGTACCAACCATGTAGAAGGCATTTTCGGAAAGTTCGTCATGCTTACCATCAAGGATTTCCTTAAAACCGCGAACCGTGTCAGCAACCTTAACGAATTTGCCGGACATACCGGTGAAAACTTCAGCAACGGTAAAGGGCTGGGAGAGGAAACGCTGAACCTTACGGGCGCGACCAACAAGCTCCTGATCTTCCTCGGAAAGCTCATCCATACCGAGAATCGCGATGATGTCCTGAAGGTCCTTGTATTTCTGCAGAGAAACCTGAACACGACGGGCGGTATCATAATGCTCTTGACCAAGGACGGTTGGATCAAGGATACGGGAGGTGGAGTCAAGGGGATCAACCGCTGGATAGATACCAAGCTCGGCAATCTGACGGGAAAGTACAACCGTACCGTCAAGGTGAGCAAAGGTGGTAGCAGGGGCAGGATCGGTAAGATCATCCGCAGGTACATATACACACTCAACCGCAGTAATGGAACCCTTGTTTGTCGAGGTAATACGCTCTTGCAGACCACCAAGATCGGTAGCCAGAGTCGGCTGATAACCAACCGCAGAAGGAATACGACCGAGCAGGGCGGAAACTTCAGCACCAGCCTGGGTAAAGCGGAAGATGTTATCAACAAAGAACAACACGTCCTGACCTTCTTCGTCACGGAAGTACTCAGCAGAGGACAGACCGGTCAGAGCAACACGCGAACGGGCTCCTGGAGGCTCAGTCATCTGACCGTATACAAGGGAGGCCTTAGGCAGTACGCCGGACTCTTCCATTTCTCTGTAGAGATCGTTTCCTTCACGGGTACGCTCGCCTACACCACAGAATACGGAAATACCACCGTGATGCTGGGCGATGTTATTTACCATTTCCATCATGATAACGGTCTTACCACAACCGGCACCACCGAACAGACCCATCTTACCACCCTGTGGGAATGGAACGAGAAGGTCGATAACCTTAATACCGGTCTCAAGTACATGTACATCTGTGGACTGGTCCACAAAGGAAGGGGCAGGCTTATGGATAACGGCGGTGTGCTCTTTCGAGATATCACCAAGACCATCAACCGGCTGGCCAACAACATTCATGATCCGACCTAAAGTTGCACGGCCGACCGGAATGGTGATTGGTGCGCCGGTATTCTTAACTTCCATACCACGAACCAGACCATCTGTAGCATTCATAGCAACTGCACGAATAACGTTATCACCGAGATGCTGAGCAACCTCAACAACAAGGTTATCAGGGGTATCATCAATACCTGGGTTGGTAATGGTCAGGGCTGTCATAATGTCTGGCAGGGTGCCGGCAGGGAACTCAACGTCACAAACCGGACCTACAACAGAAACAATTTTTCCACTTTCTAAACTCATTGGATTTATTCTCCTATCTATATAAAAGGTCGCCCTCACAGGCAACCTTCATTCAATTTATACCTGAGGCATAAGTTTCGCTCGAGCGGCTGAACCGCTCAACTCAGCTTTAACCTTTAAGGGCCTCGGCACCGCCGACAATATCCATCAAGTCGCCTGTAATGGCGGCCTGACGGGCCTTGTTAAAGATCATGGTAAGTTCACTAACAATATCAGAACAGGCGTTGGTCGCATTATCCATGGCGGTCATCCGGGCAGCCTGCTCGGAAGCGCCAACCTGCAGCATGGTGTTATAGATCATAACATTCATATACAGCGGCAGGAGAACGTCCATGATCTCTTCAGAACTTGGCTCGTAGATATAATCGCCACTTGCAGCTTTTTCTTCACCTGCAGCCTGTTCAACGGGCTTAACAGGGAGAAGAGAAACCGCTGTTGGTCTCTGAACACCGACAGAATGGAAATGACCGTACATCACAGTCACTTCATCCGCGTGGCCAGCTTCAAAGTTTTCCGCAATATCCATAGAAATTGTACGGGCATTAAACATCTGAAAACTACCCATGATATCGGTGTACGCCTTTCTGATCTTACCGGATTTCTTAAAATACTGATTGCCCTTCTTACCAACACAGACCAGGGTCACCTTCTTTCCTGCAGCTTCATACTCAGCAATCTTCTTATCAGCTAACTTCATAATGTTAGCGTTGAAAGAACCGCATAAACCACGATCAGAGGTCACCACAACGATCTCGGCAGTTTGAACGTCCCGGATCTCCATCAAAGGATAATCTCCGGAGGCGCCCCCACTTAAGCTTGCCATGGTATCGTTGAACTTCCCAGCATAGGGATGGAAATCTTCCATCTTCTTCTGGGCTCCACGAAGCTTGGAAGCCGAAACCATATTCATGGCCTTGGTGATCTGCGCTGTCTTTTTAACTCCGCCGATCTTATTAGATACTTCTTTTAGACTTGCCATCACCTACCTCCTTTAGTTGAGGCCTTTAGAAGCCTTGAAGGTCTCACTGAAGGCTTTCATGGTGGCATGCATCTTTTCTTCCAGAGCTGCATCGATTGCCTGTTGTTCATTCAGGGTATCGAAGATGTCCGGCGCCGAAGAGGCAATATGAGTATAGAGGTCCTGCTCGTAGTCAGCCAGGGTCTCAACAGGTAATGAATCAAGGTAGCCCTTGGTACCAGCAAAAAGAATACAGATCTGCTGAGGCATGGGTAGTGGTTGATACTGAGGTTGTTTCAGAATTTCAACCAGACGCTCACCACGGGTCAACTGGGCCTGAGTTGCCGCATCAAGATCGGAACCAAAGCCGGCAAAGGCTGCAAGCTCGCGATACTGGGCAAGGTCAAGACGAAGGGTACCAGCAACCTGCTTCATGGCCTTACACTGCGCAGCACCACCAACACGGGATACAGAGAGACCGACGTTAATCGCTGGACGTACACCAGAGAAGAACAGGTTTGGCTCAAGGTATACCTGACCGTCAGTAATAGAAATTACGTTGGTAGGAATAAAGGCGGAAACGTCACCGGCCTGGGTCTCAATGATCGGCAGGGCTGTCATGGAACCA
Source organism: Desulfobulbaceae bacterium (assembly GCA_027859235.1). Lineage (GTDB taxonomy): Bacteria > Desulfobacterota > Desulfobulbia > Desulfobulbales > SURF-16 > JAJRUT01. Next base: position 5,842 of record JAQIBE010000240.1, on the reverse strand, counting down.
GCACCAAGCTCATCATTTACCTTGGAGGAACGCTCAAGCAGACGGGAGTGATTATAGAAAATATCACCTGGATATGCTTCACGACCTGGTGGACGACGAAGAAGAAGGGATAATTCACGATAGGCAACAGCCTGCTTGGAAAGATCATCATACACGATCAGGGAATGCTGACCGCGATCACGGAAATACTCACCCATGGAGGTCCCGGCAAAGGCAGCAATATACTGCATAGGCGCAGGATCAGAGGCACAGGCGGCAACAACGGTGGTGTATTCCATGGCGTTGTTCTTACGCAGCGCTTCAACAACCAGGGCAACGGTGGACTTCTTCTGACCGATGGCAACATAGACGCAGTGAACGTCGGTATCGCGCTGGGCAATAATCGCGTCAACACAAACCGAGGTTTTACCAATCTGACGATCGCCAATAATAAGCTCACGCTGACCGCGGCCAACAGGTGTCATGGCATCAACAGCCTTGGAACCGGTATAACATGGCTCATGCACACCTTTCCGGGCAATAACGCCAGGGGCAACAACTTCAATCTTTGAAGATACCTTGGCGTTGATCGGGCCTTGTCCGTCAAGGGGGGTACCAACTGCGTCAACAACACGGCCTTCCATCTCAGGTCCAACAGGAACCTCAGCAATCTTGCCGGTACGCTTGACGATGTCGCCTTCCTTAATTCCAGCAACGTTACCAAGTACCGCACAACCAACGTTGTCTGCCTCAAGGTTCAGAGCCAGGCCGAGAATACCACTAGGGAATTCAAGAAGCTCCATAGCCATACAGTTTTCAACACCATGGATACGGGCAATACCATCACCTACGGAGATGACGGTACCAGTTTCACTCAGGTCCGCCTTACTCTCAAAATCCTTGATCTGACCTTTGATAATTTGACTGATTTCTTCAGCTTTAATCTGCATTTCCTATTCACTCCCCTTAATGGACTCTTTTAACTCTTCCAGTTGCGTTTTTATACTGCCATCCATGACTAAGTCACCAACCTTGGCAATCATGCCGCCAATGATTGACTCATCAACCTGTGTTGTCAGTGTAACCTGCTTCCCTGTAATTTTTTCTAATGTTTCCTGAACCTTGGCCTGCATCTCAGCAGAAAGTTCAGTGGCTGAGACAACCGTACCTTGAGCGGTATTGTTTTCTTCATCAACCAATATCTGAAACATCTCAGCAATGTCACCAAGGACATCAGCGCGACGTTTTTGAACTATGAGATTCAGGAAATTACCCATGATGGTGGAAAGATCGGCAGCTTTAACCACTTCTGCCATAACACCTTCACGTGCATCAAGGGGATACATTGGATTTGACAGCGCATCATCAAGCTCAGGATTATCGGCAAGCATTGTTGCAAATTCCTTTAAACTTGTGGCGTACTCATCCAGTGCATTCTCTTCCTTACCAACGGCAAATAAGGCCTTGGCATAGCGCTTTGCAAGTAATGCGTTCTTCATTATGCAGCACCTCCAACCTTAGATAAGTAACTACCAACTAAAGCAGACTGGTCATCAGCGGTGAGATTGGATTTAATAATCGTCTCTGCCATAACGGTTGCCTGATCAGCTACTTCCTTTTTAAGATTAACTTTAGCCTCTGCCACCGCATTGGCAACAGCCAGCTCAGCCTGACGTTTGATCTGGTCTGCCGCATCGTTTGCTTCCGCAATGATGCGTGTCTTTTCCACTTCGCCCTGGGCGACAGCTTTGGCAACCATCTCTTGCAGCTCAGCATCAAGACCGCTCAGTCTTCCGGCGTACTCCTGATATTGTGCTTCAGCTTCGGAGCGCTGGGTTTCAAGAGAATCAAACTCTTCCTTAATCCCCTGACGGCGTCCACGCAAGCCATCGACAATCGGCTTCTTCAGAAACTTGACGAGAATAATCATCAAGGCTGCAAAGTTCATGGCGCGCCAGCCGAGGTCTTTCCACTTATGGGCCGGGATCCCTAACAAGCCATCGCCACCACCACCACCATGGGCATCAGCTGCGGCATATGCCAAAGCAGCTACTCCCACAACTGCCATGACAGCGAGGGCGGAGAGCCCAAGCTTAGACCAATTGACATCTTTCCTCATTAAACAGCCCTCCCCAGAATTTTACCGGCCATAGCCTTAGCAAAGTCATCAACTTGACCAGTCAGCTCTTTCCGGGCAGCGGTGAACTCCGAGGCAACGACTGAGAGTTGCTCGGCCTTGGTTTTATCAGCCTCACCGCGAATCTCAGCAAGTTTCTCATTTCCCGCAGCCGTGGCAACGGCCCTGGCTCCATCGAACTCCGCCTTGGCTTTGCGCCGAGCGTCATTCATTTTAGTATCAAATTCGTCAACCCGTAACTGGGCATTTTTCTTGTAGTTCTGTACATCTGTCGCCAGGCCAGCAAGTTTTTCCTTCCGGGCAGCCAGCATTGTCCGAATTGGACGATACAGAATCACATTCAGAACCATCATCAAAATTAAGATGTTGATGATCTGCATGGGTAATGTCATGTCAATGGTAATCATAGATCTCCCCTTCCTCCTGTTTCTTCTGGCGCAAAATAAGTCAACCGTTCTCTAAACTATAGAAGACACTTAACAGCGCAAATTTAAATCGGCAACACCCCTTTCTCCCTATGGAGAAATAAGTCCCGCAGACGTATTCACTTGTAGACAGCCAACAATGAATGGCTCCTCATAAATAGCAGATTCCTTACTATACAACCTGAGCAGTGTCAACTTTTTTTACCCCCTCAAATCACCCTAAAACCCTCAGTTCCTCTAGGTATACCTACCACTTAACCCTTTAATAAAAAAATTAAACAGTTGCGCCTTTTCAACCAGTTCCGACTCAGAAAAGAACTGCTTTTCCCCCGTTAAAAAGGGCGGTTTTAACCATAATTTTTTCTCAGAATTTCTGCGTCATTCTGCATTTCTAAAACAAAATACTCCGGGTTGAGAACAGCGGCATCACTCCCCCGGGGGTGAGAGGGGTGAGGGGGCATACCTTGGGACTCAACAGGTGCAACAAAAAAAAGGGGTGAAGCAGTTACGCTCCAGCCCCTTTCAATTCTTAATTCTTAATTCTCATCTCTCACTTCTCATCTCTCAATTCTTACCCCTGCATTTTTTCAACAATAGAAACAACTGCCTTCAAGGCCTCAGGCAACTTATCCACCATGGTACCGCCGGCCTGGGCCATATCCGGGCGCCCACCACCACTGCCGCCGACAATGGCCGCGACCTCTTTTATGATATTACCCGCCTGATACTGTTTGGTGAGATCCTTGGAGACAATGGCAAGCAACGACACCTTGCCCTTTAACTCTCCGCCAAGCACAGCGATGCCGGATCCCATTCGGTCACGAACCTTATCACCCACCTCACGCATGGTCTTGGCAGAGTCAAGGGGAATGGCTGCGGCAATAAGATTCACCCCATTCACCGGGGTCGCCCCATCAATAATAGAGTCAAGCCCCCCAAGAGAAAGTTTGGCGTGGAGATCCGCCAGTTCTTTTTCCAGTTGCTTTTGGCGCAGGAGAAGCTTTGCAAATTTTTCAGCAAGATCATCCGGCGTCGCCTTGATCATCTCGGCAAGAGCCACAATCTTTGTTTCATCCGCCTGAAACTTCGCCAACGCACCAGCTCCGGAGATGGCCTCGATCCGCCGCACCCCGGCGGCAATGCCTGTTTCAGAGAGGATCTTAACCAGACCAATCTCACCGGTGGCACCCACATGGGTGCCGCCACAGAGTTCCTTTGAGCAGCCTGGCACACTCACCACCCGCACCTTTTCACCATACTTCTCACCAAAAAGGGCTGTGGCACCGGCACCAATGGCCTCATCCTTGGAAAGTAAATCCGTAACAAGAGGGATATTGGCACGAATCTTATCATTGACAATGGCTTCAACCCGGCCAATTTCATCAGGTGTCATGGGGGCAAAATTGGTAAAATCAAAGCGGAGACGATTCTGGTTCACCAGGGAACCGGATTGCTTGACCTGATCACCAAGGACCTGCACCAGAGCCGCCTGCAGGAGATGGGTGGCAGTATGGTTACAGCTGGTGGCGTGCCTTTGCTTGCGATCAACGGTCAGGGTGATCGCGTCACCCACAGCAAACTCACCCTCACGAATCAAGGCCTTGTGCAGAAAGAGAGTCCCTGTTTTAAGCGTGGTTGAAATTTCAGCCGCCCCTTCACCAGCGGTGAGAATCACCCCGGCATCACCCGTTTGACCGCCGGACTCTCCATAGAAAGGCGTCACCGGACAGACCAGACTGACCACATCCCCTTTTTTGGCCGAAGCGACAGCCTCACCATCGCCAGTCAAAATGGCCAGCAGCGTAGTTTGACCCCTGGTATCCGCATAGCCGCTAAACTCCGTAGCCAGACCCTCCTCAAGAAGCGCCTTTACCCCGGCGCCCCGCACAACAAGATCGCCGCCCCGCCACGATGCCCTGGACTGGGCGCGCTGCTCATTCATGGCAGCGTTAAAGCCGGCATCATCCACATCAAGACCGACTTCCAGGGCCATATCCCGGACAATATCCACTGGAAAGCCGTGAGTGTCGTAGAGCTTGAAGATGAATTGCCCGTCGATGAGCTTCTCACCCTGCCCCCGGACCTTGCTAATCTCCGCCTCCAGCATGGCAAGACCGTTATCCAGGGTCTCAAGAAAGCGAATCTCTTCGTTTTCAACGACCTGTTTCAACAACTCAACCGCCGTCTTTAAGTGAGGATAGGCGTGGGACATATCAGCAACAACAAATTCACAGATACCGGTCATGAACGGCTTGGTCAAACCAAGGGTACGTCCGTAGCGAATGGCCCGACGCATCACCCTCCGCAGGACATAACCCCGCCCTTCATTAGAGGGGAGCACCCCGTCGGAAATCAGGAAGGTCGCAGTGCGGCAATGGTCAGCAATGACCTTCAGGGCAACATCAGATTTGGCATCAGCACCATAGGCACAATTTGCAACTGTACCAATAGTCTGAATGAGGGGCTGGAACAGATCCGAGTCATAATTGGTCTTCACGCCCTGCACCACCGAGGCAATACGCTCTAAACCCATACCCGTATCAATGGACGGCTTGGGCAGTTCGGTCAGGGTGCCGTCACTGCTGCGTTCAAACTGCATGAACACGAGGTTCCACACCTCAAGCCAACGGTCACAATCACACCCCACAGCGCAGTTCGGGTCATCACAACCCACCTCAGCACCCTGATCATAATGAATTTCAGAGCATGGTCCGCAGGGTCCGGTGTCACCCATGGCCCAGAAGTTATCCTTTTCGCCCAGACGGACAATGTGGCCCTTGGGTAAATCTTCGATGTCTTCCCATAAGCCAAAGGCCTCATCATCATCTTCAAACACCGAGACCCATATCTTACTGGGATCAAGACCAAGGACCTGGACGAGAAATTCCCAAGCAAAATCAATGGCCTCTTTTTTGAAATAATCGCCAAAGGAAAAATTACCCAGCATCTCGAAAAAGGTATGGTGGCGGGCTGTATAGCCGACATTCTCAAGGTCATTATGCTTACCACCGGCCCGCACACAGCGCTGGCTGGTGGTGGCACGGGTGTAGTCACGTTTTTCCTCCCCGGTGAAGATGCGTTTAAACTGCACCATCCCCGCATTGACAAAGAGCAGGGTCGGGTCATCCTCAGGCACGAGGGAGGATGAATCCACCAGGGTGTGGTGTTTTGCTGTAAAATATTCGAGAAATTTGGCGCGTATATCGTTTCCAGTCATAATGATTCAGGGGTTTAGGGGGTTAGTAATTGAGGGGTTTAGGTAAGGCCAACAAAAATACCAGCTACTACATATAAATAAATT
>JAQIBE010000234.1 GCA_027859235.1 Desulfobulbaceae bacterium | reverse complement strand
CCACATTTTCAAACTGGAATTTCCAGAAGGCAATCTTTGTAACATTTCAAAAAAAGACTGTCAATAAGTTGGATGAAAGTAATGGCAGAAAGGTCTGTTTCCCCTGATATTTATGGTTTTCGCCCATAGCTGCATAAGGACCCATGCAGAAAATGCTATAACGGCGTCTGCGCTTACCCGGAGTCTACGCTTACCTGGTCAACATTCTTAACACCCCCTAAGAGATCCCAAGGCTCATTATAAGAGCTCATCCATAATATCCAACGCCTGTTTCAGGGTGTCGACCCCATAACTTGTAAACCCTGGGATTGGCTGCCGGGGCAGGTTTGCCTTTGGCACAATACCCATGGTGAAGCCATGTTTAGCCGCTTCCTTTAAACGTTCAATGCCGCTGGGTACAGGACGGATTTCCCCGGCCAGACCTAACTCCCCAAAAACAACAAGTTTGTCCGGTAACGCCTTATCCCGAAAACTGGAAACCATGGCCAGGACAAGGGCGAGATCCACTGAGGTTTCATTGACCCGTATGCCGCCAACGACATTGATGAAAATATCCTGATTATAGGTGGTGATACTGCCATGTTTGTGGAGGATGGCCAGGAGCATGACTAAGCGGTTCTGTTCAAGGCCAATTGTCACTCGCCGTGGTGTTTCAGCAGGGGTGTCATCCACCAGCGCCTGAATTTCAACGAGAAGGGGGCGACTGCCCTCCCAGATCACCATGATGGCCGAGCCTGGGGTGGCATGTTGTTTGGATAAGAAGATGGCAGAGGGGTTTGATATTTCTTTGAGGCCTGTCTCCGTCATACCAAATACACCAATTTCATTCACGGCGCCAAAGCGGTTTTTCACTGCCCGCATAACCCGAAACCGGCTGTCGTGGTTGCCTTCGATATAACAGACCACATCAATAATATGTTCAAGCACGCGTGGCCCGGCGAGATCACCTGATTTTGTGACATGTCCCACGAGGAAAATAGCTGTATTCGTCTGTTTGGCATAGGCGGTAAGCCGGGCAGCACATTCCCGGACCTGGGAGACGGAACCTGGTGCTGCTGAAACACCCTCAGTCTGCATGGTTTGAATCGAGTCTATCACCAATATGGCTGGCTGCTCTTTGTCGGCAGTGGCGCAGATATGTTCCACCTGGGTTTCAGCGAGGAGGAGGAGGTGATCACGTGGCAGGTCTAAGCGTTTGGCCCGCATGCCAATTTGCTGGAGGGATTCTTCGCCACTGACATAGATCGTTTTATGACGACTGCTTAAGTGGCAGCAGACCTGTAAGAGTCCGGTTGATTTGCCAACCCCGGGGTCGCCGCCAATGAGGACAACCGATCCGGGAACCAGTCCGCCGCCAAGGACACGGTCGAGTTCCGTAAAACAGGTGTTGATGCGCGGTGCTGTTTCAAGGTTAATAGCCCCGATGGGCTGAACGGGCTGCAGGTTGCCTGTATAGCCCTTGCTCCTGCCCGGTGATTGATGTGTAAAGGAATGCTCCTTTACACAATCCCATTCCCGGCACTGGGGGCATTGTCCAGCCCACTTCAGGAGCTCTGCACCACATTCAGTGCACATGAAAGATTTTTTTTGTTTCGCCATTGGGGAGACTTCAGAGAGGGGGTGAATTTGGCCTGCAGGGATGAAAAAACTAGTAGATGTTAAGCTTCTTCGCCTCTTTTTCGACGAGACGAAGCTGCTCTCTGTAATATTTTAAACACTTGCGAATATAGGCGTTACGCTTTGATTTTGTATTGATCAAGCCCGGTCTGAAGGGGGCGTCTGCACAGGTAAGTATCAATAATGCCGGGGGGAATTTCTTATCCTCAAGGGATTTGATCTTTCCCTCATAGAAGGCCTTGTAGGTCTGCACATGGGCACGCTGCTGGGATCTGCTCAGCCCTTCCTTGATGATGAGCCCTTCGAGCCGTTTTTTCTTACCAAAAAGACCAAACATAATGTTTATGTATCTCCATTTCGAAAATTAATAATCTATATGCAACTTCAGCATAGAAGAAAATTAATAATAATACCAGCGCAGATGCATTAATTAGACAAGTTGATGCAATATCTGGTTCGCTACACCAAGTAATTCTGGAGAGATGGAGAGGTAGGGGGGTGCATATTGCAGATGCCCCTTGGCAACAAGATCTTCCACAAGGGTGCCATACACCTGCTGATGGCTGAGTTTGGCCTGCTGCTCAAGCTGACCCAGGTGTACTCCCTGCAGCAACCGTAAGCCCATTACGATTGTTTCACGGAATCGTGCCTTGGGACTGAGGGACTCCGCATGGACTATGGTTGATCGGGTCTGGTTGATGTTGTCCATAAAGAGTGCAGGTGAGGGGGCATGGGTGAAGCGCATCCCGTCAATACAGGAAACAGCGCCTGCCCCCAGGCCAAGATAGTCGCCGTTTTGCCAATAGGTGAGATTATGGCGGCATTGTTTGGCATGTATCGAAAAATTTGAGATTTCATATTGGCTATAGGCGGGTGAGAGCATGGTTTTACTGCATTCTTCCATGTCCGCGAGCATGTCATCCTCTGGGAGGATGAGGGTTTGCGCCTTCTGTTCCCTGTGAAAGGGCGTCCCCGGTTCAACGGAAAGTTCATACAGCGAGAGATGTTCCGGTCGAAGCTCGAGAATGGTGTGGAGATCTTGTTGCCAGATCTCGGTGGTCTGCTCAGGGAGGCCGTAGATAAGGTCACAGCTGAGGTTTGTGAAGCCCGCCTCTCTCGCCCAGTGTACAGCCTGTCTGGCCTGATCACCGGTGTGGGTACGGTTAAGCCGCGTGAGGATCCTGTTGTGAAAGGATTGGATGCCCAGGCTGAGTCTGTTGAAGCCTGCCCGGTGGAGAATGGCTAAACCCACGGGGGTAACAGAGTTCGGGTTTGCTTCAATGGATATTTCTAGATCTGTATCACAGGAGAAGTGGTTGCGGAGGTACCCGAGCAACTCACCTAGTTTCTCAGGGGAGGCGAGTGTTGGTGTCCCTCCGCCAAAGAAGATGGAGTTGAACCTCAGGGTCTGAATGCGGGGATGGCTGCTGTATTCATCAATCTGGGTTCGTAAGGTCTGCAGATATGCATCGGCTAGCTGCCGGTTTGCCGGTATGGAGTTAAAGCTGCAGTAGCCGCATTTGGCCTGACAAAAGGGGATGTGGATGTACAGTCCTGCCCTGTTGTTCATGGCAGGTTCTGGACTTCGGCGTGAATCTCGTCCATCAGGCCGTGGTCGGCAAAGGAATAGGGACTGTCTCTGCCGATGATGAGATGGTCCAGGAAACGGATGTCCAGCATGCTGCAGGCATGATGCAGGGTCCGGGTGAGCTGCATATCGGCCTGGGATGGCGTCTGGTTCCCGGATGGGTGATTGTGGGCCACAATCACCGCAGCACCGTTAATATCGAGAATGGATTTGATAAATTCCCTGGGGTAGATGGTGTTGGCGGCGAGTGTGCCTTCAAAGATGGTTCTGGTGTCGAGGATCCCGAAGGATGAGTCCAGATAGATCACCATGAACACCTCTTTTTTGAGATGGCGCATGGCATGGTTGAGGTAGTCTGCCACATCCTTGGATGATTTAAGAAAGTTTTTGCCCTGCAGTCGCTGGGCCAGAAAACGCCGGGCCACATCGTGAATGAAGGTGAGGACAAAGGAGTTCTGGTCACCCATGCCTGGAATCGCCATGAGCTGTTTGGGGTCAGCCTCAAAGATGTGCACCAGAGAACCGAATTCCTTGAGGAGTGTGCGGGCCGTGTCTTTACAATCTCGGCGGGGGGTTCCCAGGGTCAGGAGGAGCTCAAGGGTCTCATCATCGGTGAGACCCTTGATGCTGAGTTCGTTGTATTTATCCCGCAGTCGCTGTCTATGGCCTTTTTTCTCAGTCATTTTGATGGGGGTGAGGCTGTTCGTGTGAGGGGTGAGAAGTTTACGTGAGATGTTGGGGGATGTGAACTCGTTAAACCCTATGTGAATTCTTTTCCCCTTTAATAACTCGATTATTGAACCACGGATGGACACGGAATTACACAGATAAAAAAAATCAGTGTACATCCGTGGTTCTACCTTTTTATTTATTCAGCTCCTGGCTGAAGAGTTCATTGGCCATTTGCGGATTGGCCTTACCCTTACTGACCTTCATGAGCTGGCCGACAAAAAATCCCATGAGCTTGGTCTTTCCGCCCTTGAAATCAGCGACCTGTTCCGGGTTGTTGACCAGGATATCCTGGACCAGTTGCAGAATTTCACCTGCATCCGAATTCTGCACGAGGTTCTTTTCTTTGACAATGGTGTCGGCATCTTTGCCGGACCGGATCATTTCCTCAAACACGGTCTTGGCAATTTTACCGCTGATGGTGCCTTTGTCGATCATCCCCATGAGTCTGGCAAGTTCCACTGGCTGTACGGGGAAGGTGGCGATGTCCATGCCCTCGGCTCCCTTTAACTCGCGCATGAGTTCGGTGAGTATCCAGTTGCCAAGTTTCTTGCCGTTCGGATAGTGGGCAAGGGCTGCTTCGAAATAATCCGCCAGGGGCCGTTCAGAGGTCAAGATGGAGGCCTCTTCTTCGCCTAGGCCGAGCTCATTGATAAAACGGGCAAGCTTGGCATCAGGGAGTTCCGGAAGATTTTGTCTGACCCGGGCAATCCATGCGTCATCAATAACCACAGGGACGAGGTCAGGGTCCGGAAAGTAGCGATAGTCATGGGCCTCTTCCTTGCCGCGCATGGCACTTGTAACCTGCCGGTCAGGATCCCATAATAAGGTCTGCTGGATGACGGCTTCACCGTCAAGGAGCAGATCCCGTTGCCGCCTGATCTCAAATTCCAACGCCTTCTGGACATTGCGAAAGGAGTTCATGTTTTTTAACTCGGTGCGGGTACCCAGCTCCTTTTGTCCCACCGGCCGCAGAGAGATATTGGCATCACAGCGAAAGCTGCCTTCCTGCATATTGCCGTCACAGATATCCAGATAGGTCACCACTGCGTGAAGTTTGCGCAGGTAGGCCGCCGCCTCTTCAGGGGAACGGATATCCGGTTCTGAAACGATTTCAAGCAGGGGGGTTCCGGCGCGATTGAGGTCCACATAGCTTTTAGGCTCGCGGTCATCATGCACCAGTTTGCCGGCATCCTCTTCCATATGGATGCGGGTGATGCCAATGCGCCGCTCATTGCCGCCACTGGTGATGTTGACATGACCATGCTCGCAGATGGGCAGGTCGAATTGCGAAATCTGGTACCCTTTGGGCAGATCAGGATAAAAATAGTTCTTGCGGGCAAATTGATTCCACTGGGTAATCTGGCAATTTGTGGCAAGACCGAGGGCTATGGCTGATTCCACCACCTCTTTGTTTAAAACTGGCAGTACCCCGGGCATACCAAGGCATATGGGGCAGGTGTTCGTATTCGGCGGGTTGCCGAAGGCGGTGGTGCATGAGCAGAATATCTTTGAGTTTGTCTTCATCTGGGCGTGAATTTCAAGCCCGATCACGGTTTCAAATTCCATGATGTTTTTCCTTGTATTTCTGATGAGATGCAATGGGTTTAAGGCAGCACCGTAACTTAATGTACATCCTGCTGGACCCATTTTTGAATGTGGCCTAGTTCTGCGGGCCAGTCATTACTGATGCGAAGTTTTATAAACTTGAGCAGGAGTTCATCCATGGTGCGATAGGCGGTTTCCAGCAGACCGATTTTGTCGAGAATACGGCCTTCAATGGCGGAATCATCATCACCTTCTTCGGCGCCGGCCATGGTTTTAGGTGTTTTCATTGAGCGAAATTCCAGCATGCTCGCCTTAATGGTCATATGCCATTCATATTCACCCTGGATCATGTGAATCCGCGCCTGCTCAAGTTTTTTGCCCATGCGCAGTCCTGTACGGGCCTCTTTGAGCTCGGCCTGCAGACCTTGACAGATGACCTTCTCATGGGATTCTCCCTCACCCATTTCCAGGAGCATGTGCTTTTCAAAGACAAAGCCGATGTCGCCCATGGTGGTGGTGACAGCGCCGCC
>JAQIBE010000212.1 GCA_027859235.1 Desulfobulbaceae bacterium | reverse complement strand
CTTAGAGAGTACCAAACAATACTCTGTCATTCCAACAAGTTACCAGTTGACAGTTTACCGTTTACAGTTCGTGGATGTTAACGTTATCTGATTCGTTTTACCTTGAACCGTAAACTGGCCACCGTAAACCGTAAACTTCACGCTGAAACTCTGTCAAAACCAATAATGCTCATATAATTGGCTGAAGATCGGTGGTAATCATATAAAAAAGATGTTCCAATCTGATCAACATTCTTAACATCCCCTAAGTCTCCTCAAGCTCGGAAAAGCCCCAATAGGGATAATCCAGATGATAGTTACCCAGGAGTCCCGGGCTGTGCTCACGGCTTGCCACAAGCCAGAGGGAGTTGACCCGGCTGTCCATGCTTGAATTAACCGGATCCCAGTCCGGGGCAAAGACCAGGGCGTTGTCTGCCGTATACTCAATATCTCCTGAGCCTTTAAACCAGCCCATGTGCGGCACCCCATCATAGCGGTCGCCCTCCTGGCGGCTCAATTCCGAGATCACGATAAAGGCCACCCGGTATTCGTCGCGGATGGATTCAAGCTCACGGAGCCAGGCATCAATCCCCGTACGCCGTTCAGAGAAATCCTTGAAGGGCAGTTTATGCAGGGAATCAATCACCACAACCGCATCCTCGCGCCCTGTTTCATGGCGGATGAAATCCACATGGCGCCGCATAATTTCCGGGGTAATGGCGCGATCATTCACCACGCGGAAATGCTCCAGCATCCCCTTTAAGGTCTCCCGGGCCAGCATAAGACGTTCACGAGCCTGACCATCATGATCCTGCTGCAGCTCGTCCACCTTGATCTGACTGAGGCGTGACAGGGTGCGCTGATAAATTTTCTGGCGACCATTTTCAAAATCATAATAGATCACCGGCACCTTCTTTTCAGCCAGCATGGTGCCAAGTTGGATGGACAGACAGGACTTCCCGGCCTTGGGCGCGCCGCCAATGATGTTAATCCCGTGTACCCCGCCGAGCCCCGCATCAAACTGGGGAAAACCTGTCTGCAGGGCGAGATAACTGGCACTGGTTCGATGTTCAAGATTATCCACAAAGACGGCATATTCCCGCTCCGGGGTGAGAAAGGGCGAAAAGGCCTTGGAGCTTGCCACCATCTGCAGCACCTTGGCATGAAACCCCTCAAGATCTTCCCGGGCCATCCGGGTGAGGTCATATTTCCTGTCTATGGGGGACGGGTAGAGGAGCAGCCGGACCTTGAACCCGAGCCGTGACCCAAAAGCCCGGGCCAGTGCCTGAGATTCCGGGTTATTCTTCACCACCAGAAACACCGTTTTAATCCCATGAAAACGACCCGTCTCCAGAAAGGCCAGATCTGCAGCCGTGGCCACGCCAATCCCCGGGAAACCGAGCTGGCGCAGACAGAGCAGGTTATCCTCACCCTCAACCACAAAGAGTGCACCGCCCTGGCAGTGGTGGATATCTATCTGATTAAAGATTCGAAATCCGTCCTGACTAAAATCTTCATTGCCGTACCAGGACTCCTCCGTCCCCCCATCAGGGGAAAGACAGTGGGCCGCATAGGCGCAGCCATTATCCTGAAAATAGGGGTAGACCAGATAGCGGCCATTAAAGCCGACCTGCATCTCCTCCAGGACCTCTTCACCAATACCATGACCGGCAAAGGAGGCGCGAATGGCCTGAGTCATTGATTTCTTGAACTTCAACACATCCTGATTGATATTCTGCAGCGGCAATTCAACACCACTGACGAATGGCTCAAAACTGAGATCAAAGCCAGGCACATCCTCAGGATCAATCCCGCGCAGCCGGGCAAAATGATGGGCAAAGCCGCCGGGCACGCAACGGTTGGAGCAGCGGAAGTACCCCAGGAAATAGCCAGTTTTATTGAGAGTTACCCCAATCGTGCCCTGGCTGAAACCCCGGCTCAGGCAAAAGGGACAGGGGGCAACCAGTTGCGTTTTTTTAACCGTTGCCCCGGGCAGATGTGTTTCGTAAAATTCCTGAATATGTGTATGCATCGTTATCCTGTTCCCCATTTGCGCTCATTCCCTGTCACTTATGCTCATACCCCTGAAAACTAATTTCAGAGATCTGCTCACCATCCTGCAGCCTCACCCCCTGTCCGCAATCAATGACGCCAATACGACTCAAGACAAGACCCAGTTCAGCCTTAACCTGCTGGGCAAGGAGCGTTCCCTGCCCAGCAGGCACGGTAAACAACAGCTGGTAATCTTCACCGCCCACAAGGGACTGGTGCAACGGATTAAGGCCGAGGAGGGCCGCCCCCTCCATCATCATAGCTGAAATAGGCACCCTGCTGCCATGCACCACAGCCCCGCAGCTGCTCTGACGGCAGATATGGGCCAGATCCGTGGCCACACCGTCGGAGATATCCATCATACTGGTGACACGTCCTGAGCCTGCCAGCATCTGTCCCAGGGCAACCTGGGGCCGCGGGTCAAGATGGGCGGTGACCAGTTCAGGAAACCCGGAATCTTGCCCGGTCTGGAGCAAACCAAGACCAATGGCACTATTACCCAGGGATCCACTCACCCATATCTCGTCCCCCACCCCGGCACCAGAACGGGTACAAATGGCTGGAGTCTCGGCCTCGCCGATCAGGGTCACACTGATGTTCAAACTATCGCCACTGACGGTATCGCCGCCAATGAGAATTACACCAAACTCATCACACATGGAGAAGAATCCCGCCATAAACTCCTGCTGACTCGGCTCGGAAAATGACACGGGTAAACACATAGAGAGCAGTGCAAATTTCGGTCTCCCTCCCATCCCGGCGATATCACTGATATTCACACCAAGGGCTTTCCGCCCCAGGAGATGGGCGGGGTGAAACCTGAGATCAAAATGCACCTGCGCCACCAGACTATCCATGGTGTACAGCAGACTGGTAGTGCTATCCTTCTTCACCACCGCGCAATCATCACCAATGGAAAGCTGTAAATCCGCGGCAGGGGTCACGAATTTATGCCTGGCGATGAAGTCTATAAACTCAAGCTCGGCCATGACATTCCATTACACTGGGCGGCTGATCCATATGAGGATGATGGGCCGCCAAATAATCCTGCAGACACCCCCTTGCAGCCTGGGCAGAATAGTGCTGCAGGAGGGAATCCGCTAAACCGGAACAATCCTCAAGGCTCGACTCCCGCACCATCTGCTTCACCCCCCCGATGGACGTGACCGGCATGGAGAGAAAATCCAGTCCCAGTCCCAGGAGAAGAGGGGCATAGGCAGGATTGCCTGCCATCTCTCCACAGATACCCACATCAATACCCACACCATGTCCGGCCTGAACAACCTGGTGTATCATCCGCATAACCGCGGGGTCAAGGGGCTCATACAAATCCGCAACCCTTCCATTCACCCGGTCAAGGGCAAGGGTGTACTGCAGCAGGTCATTGATCCCAATGGAAAAGAAATCCACCTCCCGGGCCAGGTGATCCGCCACAACCACAGCAGCAGGCACTTCAAGCATGAGGCCGATTTCAACATCATCACCAATCCTGACGCCTTCATGACCGAGCTCAATCTTGATCTCAGCAATAATCCCCTTTGCCAACCGCAACTCATCCAAGGAACTCACCATGGGCAGGACAATGCGCAGCCTGCCGAAAACAGCAGCACGGTATAAGGCCCGCAGCTGGGTCTTGAATAATGCGGGGTGGGCCAGAGAAAGTCGGATACCCTTAAGCCCCAGGGCGGGGTTCTGTTCCAGGGTTTGACCAAGACCCTGCACCTGGGATCCGCCGCTCAGATCAAGGGTCCGGATGGTCACCGGCAGGGGAGAGACAGAGGATAAAACATGCTGATACAGGGTGAATAAAAACTCTTCAGAAGGCGCGCCGTCCCCGGTGAGATAATAAAATTCGGAACGGAACAGACCAATTCCACCAGCACCGCCTGTTATGGCCCCGGGAATAGCATCAGCCAGATCCACATTAGCGACCACATCCACCTTCCAGCCGTCCCTTGTTTCAGCGGGGAGATGGAGATGTCCAGCCATCTCTGCTTGGCATGACCGGTACTGCGACCTCCGCTGGTTGACCCACTCAATAACCTCAGGGGATGGGTTGATATGCACCTCGCCACTTGTGCCGTCAATAATGAGGTGGTCACCCGTCTTTACCGCATCCCCAAGGGGACAACCCATCACCGCAGGAATCCCGGCCGCCTGCGCCACTATTCCACCAGGGGCGGTCACGCCACCTGCTGCAGTAACAAAACCCCCGACCGTATCAAGATCCATGGACAACACATCCTCTCCGCTGAAATCATACCCGACTAAAATCACAGGTTCCCCACCAAAACCGTCCTGTCTCCCGCCCTGATCAGACGACTCATCAGCCAAGACAACGGCCCGGCCACTGCAGATCCCGGGGGAAACGCCCAACCCTATTTTTCTGACATCATGATTCTGAGACATGTACCCACCCCACTCCAGCGTCTAACCGAGACTTACTTCACGACCCGCAGGCCGAATTTCTTTTTCTCTCCATCAGGGGCAGGAGGTACTGGCTCGAGACGTGGCTGGGCCCCAAGATCCACGGCCGCAATAAACCGTTTGTCGCCCCCCATGGTGAAAATTTCTTCCCCGGTAAACTGCGAGGTGCGCAGGGTAATGGTGGTTTTCTGCGGGGGCATGGACAGCAGGGTTAAGGAGACATGCCACCACCCATCCGTCTTATGCTCATCCCGCTCTATATCAGTCACCAGACCATAGATCAGGGACTGCGGCTCTTCAATAACCATAATGATGATATCACCGATATCGGTGGTGGGTTTCAGGGTGACAATCTTCTTTAACTCTTCAACAAGGGCTTCCATTTTATTCTCCAGCCTTTAAGGATATTCCAGGGGAACAACAAGAGTGCAACTTGCCAGAAAAAGATTAATTTTCCAACACTTTACCACTCACACCACCATCTTTTACCCCTAAAAGATATTCATCAGGGAAAAGAGTGGAGAACCGCAGAATAGCGAATGATAAATAGCGGACAGCCAATCTTCCCCAGGAGGTTCATGTATGCGAATCGGCCTTACAGACATTGATCCTGCAGGGGAAGGGTCAAGCGGAACTGACACCCCTGCCCCTCTCCCTTGCTGGCCACCGAGAGCGTACCGCCATGGAGCTCAGCGTAATATTTGGCAATGGTAAGCCCCAGACCTGCCCCGGCCGGCTTACCATTGAGGAGATTGCCATACTGGGAAAAGGGCGCAAAGATTTTTTCCTGGATGGGTAGGGGTAGACCGATGCCGGTATCGGTGATGCTGATCTGGACACAGGGGGGGTGCCCCTCCGGGGTGAGCTGAATGGCTACCGAGACCGTACCCCCTTCCTCTGAAAATTTGATGGCGTTTGTGAGGAGGTTAAAGAGGATCTGTTTAACCTTGGCCCTGTCTGCATGGATAACAAGGTCGCTTAAGGCTGGTGCGACTTCAACATCAAAGGTGATGTCCCGCCCCCGGGCCTGTTCGTCCAGCATGGACAGACAGCGCTGAAGGGTGGCAGGCAAGGGTAACTCCGCGACCTGCAGACAGGCATCTGCCACCTCAACCCGCGACATGTCGAGGACATCCTCGATCAGGGCCAGGAGATGCCGGCCGCTTTTTTCTATATGGCCCGCATACTCTTTCTGCTTACCAGAGAGTTCCGACATGAGGATATAGGCAAAACTAATGATGCTGTTGAGTGGGGTTTTAAGCTCATGGTTCATGCTGCCGATAAAATTACTCTTGCCCATATTGGCCGCCTCAGCCGCCTCTTTTGCCTGGCTGAGGGCCTGGACCATCTCTTCCAGTTCCGCGGTGCGCTGCTCCACCTTTTCTTCCAGTTCACTATTTGCCTTGAGCAACTCAGCACTCAACCGCTTTTTGTCCAGCCGAAGCTGGCGCTTGGCCAAGGCATTTTTCACGGTAACAGAAATATCATCGAGATCCTCCAGGGGTTTACGAAGATAAGCAAAGGCCCCGTTTTTGCCTAATGCCTCAATGGCGTTGTCCAGAGTGCCGTAGGCGGTGAGCATGATCACCTCAATATCGTCATCCAGGCCCTTGACATATTTTAAAAGATCAAGGCCACTCAGGCCGGGCATGGCCATGTCGGTGATCATCAGGGAAAAGGAGTCACCCTTGAAACGCTTGATAGCCTCCTCCCCTGATGCGGCCGTGACCACGCAGAACCCCTCACCTGTGAGATGTTCTGTAAGGGCTTCCATGATCTCGGATTCATCATCAACCATTAATATCTTTTCACTCATCGCCGGCAACTCCCTTGGTCTTTTTGATCCATACATCTTGGCGCGCGGTTCACAAAGGCGATCAGGTCAAGCCGTTCAGCCGTCAGCCTGCTTAGGGGTGTTAAGAATGTTGACCAGGTAAGGTAAAATGAGAAGGCTGATTCTCCCCACGAGCTATGATATACATCATGCTCAACAATAAACGCAGTCAGACACTTTTTCACTGTTATGCTGCAAAAAAAAGGAGAATCAGCCCATGTATAATGTAACGATAGAATGGAAGCCTAACGTTATGGAATTTAAAATAGCAGTGAAACTGCGAATGTGGTTCGCCACGGCGAACATCTTAACATACCTTCTCATGGAAGTGTAGACTCCGAGCACCTGGAAAATTTATTCTGGAATTAAGATGTTATAATTCACTCCAAGACACTTATGTAAGCGATAGACTCCGAGGGGGTACTAAACAAAGTCCAATCCTTAATTTCCAATTTAGCGGGTTAGACTTAAAGTTGTGTACTTCGTGCCGCATCATACAGATTCAAAAACTACCACAAAGGCCGACCCAACCCCTTCTTCACTTTCTACGCTAATTGTCGCATCATGACTTTCAATAATATTATGAACAATAGCAAGCCCCAGCCCTGATCCCTTATTTTTTGAGGTGTAGAATGGGGCAAAAATCTGTCTGATTTGCTCAGGGCTCAAGCCACAGCCCTGATCCGCAATCTCTACTACTATTTTACCCTCTTCCTGACGGGTGATGATTGACAGCACCCCACCCTGCTCCATTGACTGGGCACCATTCACCATCATATTCATAATGGCCTGATACAGTTGATCGAAATCACCTTTAAGCCAACGCATATTCGTGCCAAGCGTCATATTCAACTCAATGCCCTTACTGGCAA
>JAQIBE010000200.1 GCA_027859235.1 Desulfobulbaceae bacterium | reverse complement strand
AATAAATTTTTTTTGGACAAGGCTCTACTGTAGATGTTCAGGAATTTTTTGGAGATGGACAACCATCAAAAACATCAAGTTGGATTGAAACCATATAGGTAGGTGGAGACATAGAGAAATAAGATTAGAAAATAAGTGGCCCACGAAGGAACCGTAAATATATTATACCTGTTTTTTGAAAATGTCAAATTTTTCCGTTATTTCAGCTGGTTACGCGTGTTGTTGCTTAATGATAACCTCATTAAATAGCGAATAATAGAGACTTGCAAACAGGAACATTATTTCCAGGAAATATTGTTCAAAAAATTTGAACAATGAGCTGGATATTGCAATTTTTAGTCGATATTTTGACAGATTCAGGGAGAATCTTAACTTGTGATGCTGGGGTGTTAGTTAATATAGGCAAGTATAATGTTAAACAGACTGGGGAGCAACGGTCTGAAAATCCGTGTGTCCACAGTTCGATTCTGTGTCCCGGCACCAAGAACAGTAAGGCCTTACAGCGATTTCGTTGTAAGGCCTTTTTTGTTTTCAGAGTTTTGTCCCGCCCCTGTCCCGCCTTTTCATCTTGTTGAGCTATTTTCTAGTGATTTAGAAAATTCGCATTCATCTCGAAGGAAGAAGCGGTCTGACACGTTGCGTACCTGGAAAGCAACCATTGGGTGTAACATAAATTGCGACCTTGAAGAAAGAAGCGGTGACGTCTGGCAATCCCTGTACAATCTTTTGTCTGCGCGAGAACGGCCACATGCAAAACTTCTCCTATTTATTTTTCTTGATTAAGATTTGCTGAAAGAATGAAAGTGGTAAAGAATAAATCTGCCGTGGGTCTTCTTTTATTTTTACAGAAAAGCCCTCAGGGAGGATGGTTCTTCTGCTTCTAGCAAGAAGTCACAGGTTACACAGTCAGCTAACTACCATGGCAACATTAGCAGTCATGTATTTCATGGTTCAAGTTGTAGGCATTACAATTGTAAGAATTGTACAAAATCATTCTCATCAAAGAGTCAGGCTGTTGGTGCTGGATATAGGGCGCACAAAGAGTGTGTGAATTAAATTGTCGTTGGCCAACTTGAACATTGAACAGCTAATCGTTATTTATTCTAGTGATTCACTCACCTATGACGACACACCCGTTTTGAGATAAGCAAAAATTGGGAGATTCAGTAGGAAGGTTAACCTGGGGTGAATAGAGAAATTCATGAGATTAAATGTGACAAAATTAATAGCTAAGAGTAATCGTTAAAAAAGATCTTCATTGAGCTTTTTTGGAGTCTTCAACGCCTATGTCACTAAGGATTAAGCAGAAGATGAGTCAAGCAAAGACTCGTCCCATTTATACGTTAAAGCTCAAAGCCTCAACCCTTCAGCCTCTAGAAGATGATGTCGCGCTCCTTGAGTTCATCAACGATTCTTTTCACGCATTCACGGAGGGTTTTGTGCCCGGTGTCGATCTCGATATCAGGGTTGCTCGGGGCCTCGTAGGGCGAGGAGATGCCGGTGTAATTCTTGATCTCTCCACGGCGGGCCTTCTTGTAGAGGCCCTTGACATCGCGCTCCTCGCAGATCTCCAGGGGGCAGTTGCAGTACACCTCGATAAGATCCTCGGCGCCGATAATCTCCTGGACCCTCTGCCTGTCGGCATGGAGAGGGGAGATGAAGGCGGTCAGGGAGATCACGCCGCCGTCAAGGAATAGCTTTACCATTTCGGCAATGCGGCGCATGTTTTCGCTGCGCTCCTCCAAGCCAAAACCGAGATCGCCGCAGAGGCCGTGGCGGACATTATCGCCGTCAAAGACATAGGTGCGGCAGCCCATGAGGTGCAAGCGCTCCTCAACGGCATGGGCCAGGGTGGATTTGCCGGAACCTGAGAGCCCGGTGAACCAGAGGTTGACGCTGCGATGACCGTTTAAGGTCTCACGGCGGGAACGGATGACAGCAGCACGGTGTTTGACGACGTTGGGGGAGATTGACATAGGTAGTTGAGAGATGAAGGGTGAAGGTTTAAGATATAAGGTTGTAGGCTCAAAGGTGAAAGGGCAAAGGGCCGGCAAGGGGTTATTTTCAGAAACGCTCCTTTCGCTGTGAACCGTGTTTTTTGAACCTTTCTTTTAGTTTATTGATTTGATAAGTCCCAGAACCTCTCTTGCGAGAGGTTCTGGTAATTCCGTAGGGTACATTAATTACAACAGGTAACAGCTACAGGCAATGGTTAATTACTTCTGCGGTGAATAATTGGGCCAATAATTAAGGACTTAAACTGCCCAAATACCATTTTGCGGCTTTGGCCAAGCCGGCTTTTGCCGGAAATTCAGGGTGATAGCCAACGAGGTTTTTGGCCTTGGAGATAGCGGCTAAGTAATGATTGACATCGTCGGAGCGGAGTGTTAGGTGTTGTGTCAAAAGTGCAAAGTAATTTTTTAATAATTCAATCCAGTTGTCTAAATTTTTTTTAAAAAGGAGTATCTATGCAACCTACCCAGTGGAGCAAAATACTATTTGTGTGCATTGCCTTAGCCGTGACATTTATCGCCATACCGGCCATGGCAGTGACACCCGACGAGTCAACCGAGCTTTCTAAGGCAATGACAGACGAAGAGTTAACCCAGCTTATTGACGGCCAAGGAGTTGAGGTGGCTGTTGCGGTTGCGCTTGCCACGGGGATGACCGTCGATAGCATCCTTGCGGTCTGTCTTACGGTCGATCCTGCAACAAAGCAACCCAAAGTGGATCCACAAGTTGCCATCACCGCCCTGTTTACTGGAGGTGCTGCCCAAAACGATATTGTCCATGCTGCACAAGCCAATAAGATCTCCCCACAGATCGTTGCTACTGCCAAAAAAGAAGCCCGCATCGCTGACGTTGACGAGGCGGTAGCTGAAGAAGCTGTCAGCGGCGAAGAAGAACAACCAGAACCTGAGCCACAACCAGAACCTGAGCCTGAGCCACAACCAGTTGTAACCGATGTAGCGCCTCCAGTTGCAATCTATATAGCGCCTCCACCACCAGTTGAAGTATACGTTTCTCCCTCAGCGTACAAATGATTTAGCTCTCTGAGACGTCAGCAGGGGATCGCTCTCCTTCTGACGTCACCACGCTGCGTTGCCCCCCCCCCCCTGCTGGCTAAACTTTTTTTAATTTTTTAACTAATCATCATTGTGGGTCTTAATTATCATGACAAAATTACTGTATACGCCAATTTTACTTTCCCTCTGTCTCGCTTCTCAGCAGGCCTTCGCCGCAGAGATGGCACCAGCTGCAGCAACACCGCTACCTGCCCCATCTGTCCTTTCAACATCAAGCGAAGCATCCACCCAGGCCAAGGATGCCTTTGTGCCGTCTGATCTTTTTGGTAAGCGGAGTGGCTATATCCATCCTTTTATGTCCGCCACCCTGCACAGCGCTGACAACATAAACAGTACGCCGACCGATACGCTTTCGGACTGGAAGGCAATTTACTCTCCTGGCGTATGGCTGGCCATTCCGGCCCAACGCGAAATCTTCTTGAATCTGAACGCCTCTAACACCTCACCCGGTGGCCGTTATCAGCACATGGACAAACAGGAGGGGTTCAGCCGCTACCAGGCCTATGCCCTCTATGCCGCCGATATCGAGGAGTATCATAAATACGACGAAAGAAATACGGTGAAGCAATCAGGCGAAGCCTTCTTCCAGCTTAATCTGCGCGGTGGACTCTCCTTTGATGTGTACGATAAATATTCTGATAATGAAGATCCCTCGGGCACCGGTGACACCGCAATTATCGATAAGTACAAAAGTAATCTGGGCGGCATTATTGTCGACTACGACCTCACGGACAAGTTTCGGGTTCGTGCCGATTACACCAACTTCGACCTCGCCTATGATGACATTCTGAGCCAGGGCAAGGATCGTACCGATAATTCCTATGCCCTTTACACCTTTTATACCATCTCCCCTAAGACAGAGCTTTTGGCGGAATATGAGTATATTGATGTCAGCTATGATATCAACGACCCCCAAGATTCCACCCAGCACCTCATCTATGCCGGTATCAATTGGCAGCCAACCGTGAAGACTACCATTAAGGGCAAGGCCGGTATGGTTGACAGGCAGGGGGAGGTCTCTGGAGCCTCTGAGACAGCCCCTATATTTGAGCTGATGATCAGCCAAAGTCTTACCGACAAGTCCAGCGTCACCTTAAGTGCAAGCCACAAATTAAACGAATCAACCATCTCGACAGCGTCCTACTCTAAAGATACGACAGCGAGTCTCAGCCTGAATCAGGCCTTCACCGACAAGCTGAGCGCCTCTCTGGTCGGTAGTGTCACCAATACCAACTTCCAAGGCGATGGCCCGAACCGTACGGATGATATGTACACCCTTTCCCCCACCGTTAAATACGTCTTTAACGATTATCTCTTAGGGGAACTGGCCTACGAATATACCCAACGTGATTCCTCTGATCCAGGTTTCGAATATGACAATAACACATTTCTCCTGCGTGTCAGCACGGCCTTCTGATGACTTCGACTCAGCAATGATTTTGTAGGTTAAAGAGTTAAAATCATCCCAACTCATTTGTCAAAAGGACAGCCAGCAGGGCAAGGAGATATTTCTATCTTCTTGCCCTGTTCGTAATTTTACGGTAAAGCATTTTTTATGTATCTTTTAAAGCGCTCATCTCCCTCTTTTCTGGTCTTGCTGGCACTATGCCTTTCCTGCCAACTTCTCCTGGTTTCGCTGGTAAATGCCAGTAGCCTCGACTACTTCATTGGCCAGAATGACGTCTTAAAGATAACCGTATATGACCACCCGGATCTTGAAACAAAGGTCAGGGTTAATGGCAACGGTGAGATCCTTATGCCGCTCCTGGGTCATGTCGATGTCGATGGCTTAACCATTGCTGAGGTTTCCAATAAGCTGTCTACACTTCTGGCTGATGGCTACATTATCAACCCCCAGGTTAATGCCTTTGTTGAAGAGTACGGCAGTAAAAAAGCGGTGATTCTTGGCATGGTGGTCAAACCTGGCCTCTACGAGCTGACTGGTCAGACCACCCTGCTTGAACTTATCTCCCTGGCCGGCGGCCTTGCCGAGGATTCCGGCATTACCGCAACAGTCAAGAGTACAAACTCTACCGGTAAAACAGATATTGCCATTATTGATCTGCGCGCCCTTATGGAAGGGGGTGACATTTCACAGAATATCCGCATAAACAACAGGGACAATGTCTATGTCTCCAAGGCCGGCATGTGCTTTGTCACGGGCGAGGTGAAAAATCCGGATACCTATAAGATCGATGAAGACACCACGGTCATAAAGGCCATCACATTGGCGGCCGGCTTTACCGGTAAGGCTGCCAAAGGGAGTGTCCGCATCATCCGCATCGTTGATGGTGTCAAAATTGTCCTTAAAAATGTTGATCTCGACTCCGCCGTTTCCCCGGATGATGTCATTGTGGTGCCGGAAAGTTTCTTCTAACCCCGGCCGAGTCCTTGTGCCCAGCCACCATGTCAACCCCGCAAACATCATTATACACCCAGTATCCCTATGAATAACCAAACCGACATACAGCAGGAAAGTGAAATCCATCTTCGCGACTATTATCGCGTCATAAAAAAACGCAAGATCATCGTGCTGACCTTCGCCCTCGTGACCTTTGCTGTTGTCCTCCTGGGTACCCTTGCCCAGACCCCTCTCTACGAAGCCAGTGTCCGGGTTCTTATTGAGCGCAACTATGATGCTGAGGTGATGGGCCAGGGCTATATGCCCTATGATCCGGAGTTCTATGGCACCCAATTCAACATAATTCAGAGCCGGAATGTGGTGGGCCGGGTGGTGGACAAGCTGAAGCTGGACACGGTCTATCGCAATTATTTTCTTGAAAAAGAGCAGACCTCTCTTCTTCACCCCGTCAAGACCTGGCTCAAGGGGATTGGCAGTTTTTTTGTATCTGGCCAGCCAGCAGAAGAGAATGGATCTGCTGACGTCTTAGCGGCCCTGATTGTCCCGGCCAGTGATGCTGAGCTTATCACGAAAATCATCCAGGAGGAACTGGCCGCAAAACCTGTTATCAAAACAAAAATCGTCGAAATCACCTATAGGCATGAGAATCCTGCCCTGGCTCAGTTGGTGGTCGACAATATTGCCAAGGCCTATATGGATGAGATGCTGGAAATAAAGATGAACGCCAGCAACTATGCCATTGAGTGGATGACCATCAAGGCAGATGAGGAGAAGAAAAAGCTGGCGTCCTCTGAAAATGTCCTGCAGCGCTACACCCGCGAGCATGATGTGGTCACCGTTGAAAACAAGATGACCATTATCCCCCAGCGCCTCAATGAATTTGCCAGCCAACTGTCAAAGGCCCAGGCCGAGATGCGTGACCTGAACGACCTCCAACAACAGATCCGCAATGCCGGCGATGATTATGCCTCCCTGGAGGCTATCCCCGTTTTTTCCGCCAATAAGGCATTGCAGACCCTGCGCGACGATCTCCTCAAGGCCGAGCAGCAAATATCTGAACTTTCCAAGAAGTATGGTCCTAAACATCCTCTGATGATGAAGGCGGAAAGCGAGCGGGCCCTGCTTATTAAGGAGAAACAGCACGAGATCCGGCGCATCGAAAGATTCACCAAGGTCGATTACCAGATTGCCCAGTCAAAGGCGGCCAACCTCTCTGCCCTGCTTGAGGAAACGAAACAGGACCTCCTAAATCTCAAGGAACGCTTTATCCAGTATGACATTTTGAAGAGGGAGGTAGACACCAACCGGATTCTCTACGATGCCCTGATCACCCGCATTAAGCAACAGGGCGCCAGTGCCCAGAACCAGACGGTTAATATCTGGGTGGTAAAAAAGGCCGATCTGCCCATTGACCCTGCCTCGCCCCGGACAAAACGCAATATGCTGCTGGCCCTGGTGCTTGGTGTGTTTGGCGGCACGGGCATGGCCTTTTTTGTTGAATACCTCGACAACACGGTCAAATCCCCTGACGATATTGAGCGGCGCATCGGGCTGCCTATTCTCGGCGTTATTGCCCAGCCAGACCAGAAAGATCAGGATATCAACACCATCACCAGGGATAACCCGAAAAGTCTGATGGCTGAGAGCTATCGCTCCCTGCGCTCCCAGGTCCTTCTCTCCTCCGCGGAAAAACCGCCCCAGACCATCCTGGTCTGCAGTGTTGCCCCCAAGGAGGGCAAGACCACCACGGCCGCCAACTTCGCGCGCACCCTGGCCGAGTCCGAAAACTCGGTCCTCATTATCGACTGCGACCTCCGCAAGCCACGCCTCCATAAGGTTTTCAACCAGAGTAATGCGCTGGGGTTAAGCAACTACCTTACCGGCAGTAGTGAGGTAGCACCCATCATTGAGGTGGAGGGGGAAGCTATCCATATCCTCGCCTCCGGGCCCATTCCTCCCAACCCCTCGGAGCTCCTGGCCTCTGGCCGGATGAAGAAACTCCTGGCTGAGATGGCCCTGCGCTATGACTTCATCGTCATAGACTCACCGCCAGTAATGAGTGTTACCGACAGTCAGATCCTCAGTAAGATGGCAGATGGTACTCTGCTCGTCACCCGTTTCGGTCAAACGACATGGGACCAGATCCAGCACGGCGTAAAACTCTTTACTGATATCAAGGCACACGTCCTTGGCGTGGTTCTCAACGGGGTGGTGAAGGGCCAGGAGGGCGGCTATTATTACCAGGGGTATTATAGCTATTATGGCGATGATGATCATAGCTCCAATCAATAGGAATGGCCTGGGTCCGGCAATGGTACCGGGGTACCTTGATTTGTCCCCGGCTGACGTTCTAAGGATGAATCCTTACCTGCCAGTCAGCCTTGTTAAGGGGCGTCATGATTGACATCCACAGCCACATCCTGCCAGGAGTGGACGATGGTCCAGCCGATCAGGACACCGCCTTGGCCATGGCCAGGATGGCAGTAAAGGATGGCATAACCACCATGATAGCCACCCCCCATGTGGAGGGCCCCGCGCTGGCAGCTCAAGATATTCACGACCATGTCAGTCGCTTCAATACCTTACTTCAGGAAAATGATATCAGGCTCAACGTGGTCGCAGGGGCCGAGGTGGCCTATCATGCCGACCTTGCTAGCCTCAGTGGTTATTGTCTCCACCATGGCCCCTTTGTCCTCATTGAACTTCCCCACTCCCACATCCCAAAGGGGGCCGGTGAGTTTCTTTACGAGCTGAAGATTAAGGGCTATCAACCCATTATTGCCCACCCAGAACGCAACCGTGATGTACTCACTGACCCCCAGCTGTTATTGGACCTCCTGGATCCTCATATATCTATCCAGCTCACGGCCGAGAGTGTTACCGGTGAACTTGGCCCCCATATTCAGCAATGTGCCCATTATCTGCTCAGAAGACAGGCCGTCCATTTCCTGGCCTCTGATGCCCACGGCCTGAAAAACCGTAAACCCCTCCTTGCCAAGGCCAGGAAGATAGCCGCTAAAATTATAGGTAAAAAAGCAGCAGCGAAGCTGGTTGAGGATAACCCGGCCGCGGTTCTCAACGGCAAGCCTCTTTCCTGCTCCTAGGAGGCTCCTTCCGCCCTTGTTGTCGCCTACTTATCACTTTCATCCCGGATAAAATTGAGAGGATCCCAACTCATGCAGCGCTTCTCCTTCTGGCTCTTTACCGGCCTCCTCATCTTCTGCCCCCTGGCCTTTGGCACCGTTGAACCCTGGTCAATGATGATCATGGAGCTCATGGCTCCCCTGGCTCTTCTCGCCTGCCTCTGGACCCAATCCGCCCAAAAAAATTGGCATCACGTCCCGGGGTTGGTGCCCCTCTACTGTTTCCTGCTCTATATTGCGGCCCAGCTCGTCCCGCTGCCCGTGTGGCTCCTTACCCTTATTTCACCAGCCACGGTGGCGATTTATAAACCGGTCATCGACCTGAGCAGCGAGCCTCTTTTCCTTCCCCTGTCCATTAATTCCAAGGCCACGGCCGCTGAATTCTGTCGCTACTTCAGCTATGGTTGTTTTTATATCCTTACTGTCCAGCTCACCGCTTCCTACAGCCGTCTCCGGAGGGTCTTGCTCATCGTTCTCGGCCTGGCCTCCGCTATCGCCTTCCTGGCCATTATTCAAAAATTCACCTCGCCCGACAAGATCTACTGGTTCCGTGTGGTCCCAGCCACTGCAGCCCCCACCGGTCCCTGGATATACCGCAACCATTTTGCCGGCTTTATGGCCATGATGTTGCCTCTGGCCCTGGCCTTTTTTCTCCATTATCGGCCCCGCATCCGCCAGGCGATCCCCTGGCGTGAAAAACTTCTCTCCGTC
Organism: Desulfobulbaceae bacterium; assembly: GCA_027859235.1. GTDB lineage: Bacteria > Desulfobacterota > Desulfobulbia > Desulfobulbales > SURF-16 > JAJRUT01. Next base: position 1,445 of record JAQIBE010000200.1, on the reverse strand, counting down.
TTTACTCTGCCCCATGCCAATCTCCATATCCTCCTGGGCTTTGGCTCCATTCTTATCGCCCTTTCCATCGCCATCAGTCTTTCCAGGGGTGGCATGGTCAGTGCCACACTGGCCGTTCTGATCTGCATCATCCTCTTGCAACGTTCTGGCCAGATCCGCACCCGGCTCATGCCCATTATCGCCTGCCTCATCATGGTCTTTCTCGCCATGCTCTGGTTTGGCTGGGAGCCCATTCTGGCCCGCTTCAACAGTATGACGAATAGTCAGCATGAGATCTTTGATGGCCGCCTCCTCATCTGGCAGGACTCGGTCGCCATGATCAGGGATTTCTGGCTGACGGGCGCCGGTTTTGGCACCTTTATCCGTCTCTTCCCCATCTACCGAAATCTCATGCCGGGCCGGGGCGTGGTTGATCATGCCCATAATGATTATATTGAGCTCGTCACCGATGGTGGTGTCATCGGCCTTGTTCTGGTGGCCGCCTTTCTTGGCACGGTTTTCTGGAAATCGGGCAGGATGCTCCGCAAGCGGAGGGATGATTTTCCCAAGATTCTTTTCAGTGGTTGCGCTGCCAGTATATGCGCCATTCTGATCCACAGTATCACTGATTTTAATATGCATAATGGCGCCAATGGTCTGTATTTTTTCTTCCTCTGCGGCCTCCTGGTTTCGGCAAGCCATACCCGGCGCCGGAGCTCCACGGCCCAAAGTTTTTTGACCAGCCAGCTTCCGCCCCGGCTGTTAATGGGGTTTCCGGTGCTGCTCATTGCCGCCGCGACCCTGCTGTTCAATCAAGGTCAGGCCAGGGCCAGGGTCTTTTTTCAGCCCATCGCCACCATGTATCTTAATAAGAATATTCCGGACGACCGTCTGTTGGGTTGGCAACAGCAGGCCCGCAAGGCCCAGAGGGCCGATCCCCTTGAGGGCCGATATCCCTTTGCCGTCGCCAATATCTCAACATTCACGGGTTCATATGCGGCGGCCAGAAAGAACTACATTCGATCTTTACGGCTTGATCCCACCCAGGCCGCCTATCTTCTCCAGGCTGGTTTTTATCTCGGCTCCATCGACAATGATGCCGCTATTTCCCTGCTCACCGCTGCTGCCCGTGTTGACCGGACTAATGCCGATATCAATAAGGAGTTGGCCAACTGGTTGTTGAGGAAAGGCGAAACAGACAAGGGGCTGGCCCGTTTACGTGAGGCCCTGGCCTTGGATAGTCGGCAAAACAATTTCTCGGAATATGTTGCCATTGCCTTATTAAATAACCTTGACCTCTCTGTCATGGAGCAGGTACTGCCAGACCAGCCCCTTGCCCATATTCAATTTGCCAACTTTCTCGCCAAACAGGGAGACGTTGACATGGCATCATTTTATTATCTCAATGCCATGAATTTTCTTGATAATGATCCAGAGACCAAGCCCTGGTTTTTCCACTCAGCCTA
>JAQIBE010000189.1 GCA_027859235.1 Desulfobulbaceae bacterium | reverse complement strand
GTTATCCCTTAAAAAAGATCAAATCCCCCAGCTCTATATCGGAGCCGCTCAGCCCCTGCAGATGCTGGCCAACAATGGCGCATTTACAGATCAGGAGAAAATACAGACCCTTCTGCTCTGAAAGGGTTTCGAAATTCCCCTGTCCCTTGCTGATGATCATATCCGCTTTAGCAAAATACTCCCTGAACTCGCTTGAGCATTGCTGGAGCGGTGCACCCGGGCAGCCGGTGCCGTTGTCAATAACGGTGCATATCTGCGGTAATCCGCAGGCAAGCGCATCTTCCATGAGGGCATCATTAATGATAGGGCGTTGTTTGACGACAAAGGTGATTTCAAGTTTGGGGAATAGCTTTTGCAGTTGTCCCACAACCAGTGAGTCAAAAACAATCTCGCCGCTATTATCTCCAAGGTAGAGGAGTGTCGAGGAATTATCCAGTTCAGCTCTGAATTTCCCATAGTCATTTAAACGGAACTGTTGTTGCTGGCAGGAATGAATAACATCCTCAGCGTTAAACTCATGAATAGAGCCGTAATCAATGATATTCCCGGCAACGGCATAGAGGCATGCGGTATACAACGGATCATCTGACTCTTCGATGATCCCCAGCACCTGTTGCCGCAATGATCTTCCCAGTCTGTTCGATGTCTTTTTAAGCCCATAGAATGGATCATTACAGCCTGAATGGCTGGCGATGGTGTCGTAAACAAGGACAGAGTTTTCCGGGGGGGAGAGTTCAAAGTCAAGGGTCGGCAGAAGGTGGGCGATGGTATCAAGGATTTCTTTTTGCAGGGTGGGGTCGTCTGTTGCGAGGCGTGCTGTTTGCAGGGTTTGCTTGAGTAAACAGGGCAGACAATCCAAGGTGGTTTTCATTATGTTGTTCCAAGGGGCTGAGGTGGGGGGACTGCTTTTATTTTTGTAATCGCTTTTTTAAGGGTTCATCCAGCAGATATTCTGGCTTCACATTACCCATGGCTCCAAATATATGATGGACAAGGGCGTCGTCTTCCGCATAAAGATCATGCAAAATCCCGCGGATATAATCTCGTTTCGATGTGCCTGCTTGGGGGCAGGGGTTCTTGACGGGGGAATAGTGAAAGAGGGCTGCCAGCTGTTCAATATCCCTTTTAAGCAAAAAGGCCAGGGGGCGGATGATGTGGAGCTTGCCCTGGAAAAGTTCTTGTTTGGGGAGCATTGTTGAGATGTTGCCACCGTAAAACAAGTTGATGAAGAGGGTCTCAACTATATCCTCTTTATGATGGCCAAGGGCCAGTTTGTTAAACCCCTGTTCCCGGCAGAGTTTAAAGAGTGCTGTCCGTCTGTTTCTGGCACAGTGAAAACATATATTTCCGGTGGAATCTGCCTGGGCTGTGAGCCCCAGGGTGGTGTGAATAATTTCAGAGGAGACCCCTGTCTTCTCAAGCTCTGCGGCTATGAGATGAGAGTTGTTCTCTGCAAACCCCATGTCCAGATGGATACAGTGAATATGGTAGTATATCGGCGCCTTTTTCTGCCATAACCTGAGGATGGAGGCAAGGACAAGGCTGTCCACTCCGCCGGATACGGCAATGAGGATGCGGTCGCCATCCTCAATCATACTGTATTCAGCAAGGGCCTGACCTATGAGCTTGTTTGTTCTCGGCGGCAGAGGGGCCATTGCTTATTGACTTAAGTGACGACACTGGGAGAATTTTTCATCAATCCCTTCCTTGAGCAGGACTGCGCCTTTGACGAACTTGAAGTTGCGTTTGTATGCCTTGCCGAACTTAAGGATGTTGGAGAGAAGTGTCTGTTGGGTTTCTTCAAAACTTCCCTTGCACAGAATTACACCGGACTTGAGGTGGATGAGCTGAAAGTCAAAACTGACCGAGGCAGGTTCATCAGCACCAAATTCTTTGCCGTCAAGTTCTTGAAAGCGATAGACTGTTGTCATGAGTACGGCGTCAGCATTGGCTTTGCTGCCTATGTAGCGTGCTTCCTTAAGGGGAGTGTTGATGTATCCATCCCGGTAGTTCTCCGTTTG
>JAQIBE010000062.1 GCA_027859235.1 Desulfobulbaceae bacterium | reverse complement strand
TGGCCTCGAGAACAATCTTGTCCTTGGTGAGTTTGCCCGAGTTCTCGGCAATTTCAATCATATGTTTGGCAATGCGGTCTTTCACTGAACCGCCGACATTCATGGATTCGAGCTTGGCGTATATCTTGACGTTCTTAAACGGATTGAGACGCTGAATGGGGACAATGGGGGTGTTGCCGACAAGATCAAGGATGTTTGGGATATTCATAGGTTCAGGTAGATAAAATTTCAGACGGATTGACGGAGTATGAAAAAGCTAAGTTTTACATCCATTGGTGTGAAACAGCAAATAAAAATGGCGTGGCCGGTTGGTTTGCCCTTTTAAACAGTTATAAAAAAATATGGGGCAACGAGATGTCCATCGCTGCATAAGGGGCCATAAAGAAATTGCTATAACGGAGTCTGTGCTTACCCGGAGTCTACGCTTACCTGATCAATATTCTTAACGGCCCCTAAAATAAGGGCGAGGAATGAAATGCCAGAAGCGCATTGGTCTCTGGATGGTAGAAGGACAAGGTTGCGGCGTGGAGCAGCATGGTGTCTCCGTCTTGCCCCGTGCCGTACAGGGAATCCCCGACAATAGCAGAGCCGAGTCCCTTAATGTGGGCTGAATGAAGCCGGAGCTGATGGGTGCGGCCCGTGAGGGGGGTGAATTCAATCCGGCTGCGGGATTCGGTGCGGGAGAGCACCTTGTACCGCGTGACGCCCATCTTGCCCTGTACTTCATCATACACCTGATGGGGGCGGTTGTCCGGGTCAAGACGAAAGGCTAGGCTGATTTTTCCTGAATCTTCAGCAACGAGACCATCCACCACGGCAATATAGGACTTGTCCACCTTACGTTCCTGACACTGAATGGAGAGCGCTCGTTGACCCTCCCGGGTCAAGGCCACCACCATGAGGCCGGAGGTGGCCATGTCCAACCGATGGACTGCGGGGTGTTCAATGCAGTCTGGAAAGAGTTCACGCACCTGACGGGTGACGCAGTTCTGGCGGTCTGGGCCGCGGCCGGGCACAGAAAGCAGGTTACCCGGTTTCTCAATCACCACAAAGGCTGGATCGGCGTGGAGCACCGTGATACGGAGGCCAGCACTTATTTTGGGATAAAAATTATTGTCCATGCTTACATAATCTCATATTCTTTTCACCTTTCACCTTTCACCTTTTAACCCTTTATCCCACATAGCATAAATCCTAAAATTGGCGCACAGCCTGAAGCGCAGGGTGGGTAAAAATGACCATGGCGCCTGGTTTGCGACCGGTTTTCACACCCAAAATAAAATTCTGCCATACCAATGGGGGTCAGTTCATTTTGTAGGGCATGTTGAATGAGCTTCGGCGCACAACAATCTCCTGCACCTGTCGGCATGCCCTTGTCCGGAGGGAAAAAACGGGCCATGGGTCGTTGTTCTCCCTTGAAATTGTGGAGGATATACAGGTGATGCAACTCTTTCATCAGGGTTTGGGAACGGGTCTTTCGTGCCGCTTTGAGGGTCTGGATCTCTCTTGTGCATGTGGTGTCGGCCAGTTGCGCGGATAACGACTTGATTCGCTTCTCTTCCGGCGTGTTGATCATCGTGAACTGGTTGACGTCAAAGAGGGGCGGAACCCAGCCGGGGATGAGCCACTCGCCGTTATGCTGGCCTGAGAAACCCTTGAGGATCTGCTCTTGACCCGTCCGGTCCCGGGCGACTAGCACGCCGAACATCTTCCCGCGGGCTGGGCCGAAGAGGTATTCGGTTGCCAGGGGCAGGGTGTTCTCCTCCAAGGCCGTAAAGAGGGCGGCGGCAGCCTGCATTGCCGGTTGTGCCGGCAGTTCGTGATGGGTCTTGCATTCGGGGCAATAACCGCCATATTGAAGTTCTTCGGGTGCACTCATGGGGCGAACATACAGGAGTTTTTGTTTTCGTGCAAAAGGAGAAAGTGAGGTTAATGGGGGAAAATGGACTCGATATCGCCAATGAGTTCGTCAACCGTATCATACCAGACGGTTGATTTCTGGCTGAAATGCATGAGGACCTTATTCAAATCTTTAGAGATGTAGGGGTAGAGTTTGCGGAGATTCACGATACGGGTGCGGTTGAGGAGTGACAGGTCATCCGTTGACAGGGTGTCTATCACCCGCTGTCCCAGTAGGGGGTCTTCAGAAACAGAGCGCGGGTTATGATCCCCCTTGCCGGCCAGAAAGAGGAGGACGCCGGCCAGTTCATGCAGGTCAAGGATGAAGGGGTGTTCGCTGAGGTGAAAATCATAGTCAAAATCAATCCAGCGTTGATGGTTTGAACCATACTCCACCAGAATATGATCCCTCCGGACATCTCCATG
>JAQIBE010000057.1 GCA_027859235.1 Desulfobulbaceae bacterium | reverse complement strand
TGTTAATTTGATAGTTATTTTTTTAAACAAAGGGCTCGTTTGGCTCGTAAGATTAGGAGATTGATATGGCTTGGAATGTAGAGATTGATAAAGATAAGTGTACCGGTTGTGAAGAATGTGTTAATGCCTGTCCTGCTTCAGTTCTTGAGCTTGTAGACGGTAAGTCTGAAGCTGTTGAAATTGATGAGTGTCTGGGCTGTGAGACCTGTGTTGAGGTTTGTCCAGAAGGTTGTATCACTGTTTCTGAAGACTAAATTGTTTTAACCATATCATCTTTGCACAAGATGGTGTGGTTTACATACGTTTAGCAAAGGGGGATGAAGGCTTGTGAGAGCTTTCATCCCCCTTTTTTTATGTCCTCTGGACTGCCAAGCTCTGCAAGGGTCATCAGGCCTTGGTGGTTGAGACAGCCCAAATTTACACGGTTAACCATTTATTACCTGAATGCAGGTGGATAATTTCAAAAATATAAATGATAATGACATGATGATGTTGGCAATGAATATCAACCCATGATGGCGCGGCAGCCGATATGTTCATGAAGAAGGCGGATAAGGATATGCTATGTAGCCGGGCAGAAAAGAACCAGAACACGTTAGATGCTGGGAATAGTGACAGATGAACTCTTTACTGGGCTATGATAATAAAAAGACCCTGATCCGGGATTTGTTTGAAAGTATGAACGAAATCATGGCCGGGCGGGATTACACAACCTACACCCACGCCATGAAGGTGTCTGAGATTGCCAAACAGATTGGTGTATCGATGGGGTTGGCAGATGAACAGGTTGAGATCCTGGAATTAGCCGGCCTTGTCCATGATATTGGCAAGATGGCCATCCCGGATAATATTCTCTTAAAGCCGGATTTGTTTACTGACCAGGATCGGCGCATTATGCATTATCATCCCCTTATCGGCGCGAAACTCTTTGCGCCGCGGCTGCAGGATGATCAGATCACGTATATTATTTTACGTCACCATGAACGGCTTGACGGCTCCGGTTATCCCTTAGGGCTGCAGGGGGAAAGCATTGATCTTCTCTCCCGCATTACAGCGGTGGCCGATGTGTACGAGGCCCTTGTCTCGATAAGGCCTTATAAAAAACCCCTGTCGATCCAGAAAGCCTTAGGTGTTCTCCGCAATGAGGCCACCTTGAATCATCTCGATAGTGGGGTGGTGGAGGTGCTTGCCGCCATTGCGGGGTCGCTCGTGTTAAAGGATGTGCATCTCATTCCTACCGCCGGCTTTATGCAGGAGATTGAACATTTTCGCCGTGATACCTTTTTCCGTGATGCCTTGACCGACTTGTTTAATTACAGGTACCTCCTGGTGCTGGATGATTTGCATTTGCTCGGGGAAAGAGGTGAGCTCGGATTTGCAATCCATCTCATTAACTTTACCAATTTTAATGAGTTACAGCGAAAATACGGTTTTGTCGTCAGCAATCAGGTTCATGATGAGATTGGTCAGCGTCTGAAGGACACGGTGGAATGTTTTGCGCAAACACGGGAGGAGTATGAAGGTTCCATCATGCTCTTCCGCAAAAATTGCGATTACATGATCTACTCCGAGGCAAATAAGGAAAGCGAGCTGCAGGAGTTTCTGGACCAAATCAAGGCGGAACTTCTTTTAACGGAGCGTGAATGGGCGCTTGAATCCTCTTGCCTGCGCCAGTGGTTTCCCCGGGCAACATCCATAGAAAAGGCCTTCGCCAAAATATTTAATCTTGAAGTGGAAGACCTTGAACGGTGCAGGTTCTGAGAAGGAGTACAGGTCTTGAGCCATGATGGTGCATTGGTGGTTTCCGTGCTTCTTTACTGCCGGCCTGGACAGCTCTTCGTTGTGTGAGGGCTAACGGTCAGTGGGGTCCTGGTGAATAATAATATCTGCATCCGGGAGAAAGGCGTGGATCTCATTTTCTACCTTTTTGGCCAGGGAGTGGGCATCCTCCAATGTCATCTGGGCGGATAATTCCAGATGGAGCTGGATCAGCTGGGTCTGGCCTGATTGCCGGGTGCGCAGGTCGTGAACGCCCTGCACCTCGGGTGGTGATCCCGCGATCGTGCGGATCTTTTCCCTGATTTCAGGGGGTAATTCCCGATCCAGGAGGAGATGCATGGCATCTATTGCGATGCCTCTCGCCGAGTAAAGGATGTAGAGGGCAATAGCGATGGCAACGAGTGAGTCTATAAAGCCATACCCCTTACGGATCAGTATCAATGCCGCAAGGGTTGCCGTGTTTGTCAGGATGTCCGTGGTGTAATGCAGGGCATCGGCCTTGATGGCAGTTGAGCCTGTGTGCTTGATCACGAAACGCTGGAAGAGGATGAGGATTCCGGTCAAGCCGATGGCAAAGAGGATCACCCAGATGCCTGAACCAATGGCTGCAAGTGGTTGTGGCTTCACGAGCCGTTCAACGGCTTGAAAAATGATAAATGCCGCGGAGCCGGCAATAAAGGAGGCCTGCACCAGCCCTGCCAGGGGTTCCGCTTTGCCGTAGCCAAACTTATGCTCTTTATCAGGGCGTTTTAATGAGTAATGAATGGCAATCATGTTGATGCCTGAGGCTGCCATGTCCATGAGGGAGTCGACGAGCGAGGCCAGGATGACCAGGGAGCCTGTCATGAACCAGGCGGCTGATTTGGCCAGAAAAAGAGTTAAGGCGGTGGCAACAGATCCGTATGTTGCCCAGCGCATGAATTGTTCTTTTTTTTCC
>JAQIBE010000051.1 GCA_027859235.1 Desulfobulbaceae bacterium | reverse complement strand
TCTGCAAGCCCCTCCTCAAGTTTCTGCAGAGCGGCATAGCTTGGATGGGATGGTTTCAGGGGGATATCTGTGATAAAACGATGGGTGGCTATGCGGTTCTGCCAATTATTATATGGTGTGACAAAGGCCTTGGCGATATTCTGCGGCATCTTCTTTACTACAGCCATGTGCACCGCACCTCTGGCAAAACCGTTGAAACCCTGGACAAGGAGCTGACCAAGCACGGGTATCCGGCAGATATTGATGCGTAAGGGAATACGTGTTGAACGAAAGGCGGCCGTATTGAAAACAACAAAACCCTTTATCTTCTCAGGGAACCTCGTTGCCCAGCCCATGCCGATGGCACCACCCCAGTCATGCATGCCGAGGACGCAATGTTCAATGTGCAAGTGAGCCAGCAGGGCTTCAATATTATCGATATGATCCTGAAGCCTATAGGAGAAAGCGGCAGGTTTTTCAGAAAAGCCGCAACCGATATGGTCAGGCACGATGACCCGATATTGGCCGCTCAATAAACTGACAACATTACGGTATAAATAGGACCAGGAGGGATTCCCGTGGAGCAGGACAAGAACCGGTCCCTGCCCTTCATCGAGATAGGACATGACATGCCCGTCCCTTGTGGGAAATGATTTCGGCGAAAAGGGGTATTCAGCAAGCATTACCAGTCAATCCCCAGCATACATGAATTAATCCCGGAGCCGATGCCCAGTATGGCCCCGCGCTGTCCTGGTTGTAAGGCACCCTGCTCTACCCCGAGGGCAAAGGTGATGGGAGCGGATACAGAGCCGACATTCCCCAGAAAGGGCAGGGTCTCAAAGTTCTTATCTGGATCAAGACCTAATGTTTCAAACAGCAGACCGGAGTGGGCCCGACCAACCTGATGACAGAAGAACTGCTGATAATCATCCTTATCCCCGTTAAATTCCCGGAGAAAATCCTGCCAGCACCAGGAAGCCGTGACAACCCCCTGTTTGAGCAGGGTTTCTGAATCCGTGGCCATGAGAACCCCTTGTTCTCCCACAGATCCCCCCTTGCAGAGATCGTTATGGGCGGTATTGGCCCGCACCATACCGCCACGCAGATAATGACCTGTGTCAGTTGAATCTCTATGCTCCATAACTACCGCAACCGCCCCGGAACCGATGGTAAGGGAGGCAAAGATGGGCTTGATGGATTTACGGCTAATAGAGGGGTCCTGCAGGAGTTTGGCAATGGTTGACTCAACGAGATCCTCTGCAGTCTCCCCCGCCACAATAATGCCACGCTTCACCTGACCAAGCTCGATCATATTGGCCAGCATCATCATGCCATTTAAGAAACCAAGACAGGCATTTGACAGATCAAAAATCTGACAACGGGAAGAAAGACCGAGATTATTGTGCACAAAGGCTGCCGTGGCCGGCTCCATCATATCCCGACAGACCGAGGTGAAAATCAGACATTCAAGGGTTTCAGGATCAACGGCTGCACGGGCTATGGCATCAGCCCCGGCAAGGGTTGCACCATCACTGGGTTTTGTCCCTGCATCCCAAAATCGTCGTGAGCGAATGCCGCTCATGAGCTCCAAGCGCCCTTCTGGTAATTTCAAGCGCGAATAAACAGGTTCCAGACGTTGCTCGATTTGCGCGGAGGTGACTTCATGGGGGGGCAGTGCATAGCCGAAGGTATGGAGGCATACTTGAGAATATTTCATGGAGATTATAACTATTTATTTTTTGCCACGGAATCCACGGAAATTACTGAAATTAAACGACAATTCTTTCAACCCTTGCCTTAGGATATGTAAAATTTACTATTAATCCGACTTTAAGACCACTTACCTTGAGATAATTGACAAGTTGCGCTTTGCACATAGACATGTTGATGTTTGCCTGGGCCTTCAGTTCGATAACAACACTTTTTTCAACAACAATGTCAGCTAAAAACTTACCCACTGGCTGATCTTTATAACTCACTGTAAAAGGAACCTGTCGTTCCGCCTGTAGACCAACTCTGATCAATTCTGCCATTAATGATTTCTCATAAACACTTTCGAGAAAACCACCACCTAATTGCTTATAAACCTCATAAACAGCGCCGCGAATTCTGTAAGTCAAGTCTTCATCTATCAACCCTATTTCTTTCCGTGTCATTCCGTGTTTCGAAGTCTACGCTATCTCCGTGGCAAAAATCAACCTACGCTCTTGCTGACAATGTCGGCGTCGAAATAATTGAGGGCCATGCCTCCGTCAACAATGAGACATTGTCCTGTCATGCCGGACGAGGCCGGGGAGAGGAGGAAGGCTGCTGTGTTTGCCGCCTCGATGGTCTTGAGCCCCTTTTTCCTGGGCATAACCTGTTCAGCAAAGAGATAACTGTCGACATAGCCGGGGATACCGGCAGAGGCCGAGGTCTTGAGTAAACCGGGACAGACCGCATTAAAACGCATGGTGGAAAAGGCGGAAAAACTTTTCGTCAAAAAACAAAGTGATGATTCAAGGGCAGCCTTCACCGGGGCCATATAACCATAATTCTCAGCGGCCATCCTGGTTGAGGATATGGAGATGGTCACCAGGGAGGCTTCAGGGTGGAGAAGATCCTTAAAATGATTGGCGATGGAGATGAACGAAAAACAGGAGATATCCATGGCCTGGAGAAAATCCTTTTTCAGCGTTGCATGAAAAGGCTTTAACCCCTCAGAGTAATTGGCAAAGGCAATGGAGTGGACAAGACCATGGATGGGTTCAGCAAGCTGCGCCTTAATCTCATCGCGAACATTGATAATGTTCTGCTCATCCTCAACATCACAGATGAAGACTTTTGATTCAGGAAAAAGTGTTCGGGCATTTTCCGCGCGCTCTGCACTGCGCACAACGTGGATGACATTGGCGCCGGCTGTCGCAACAACCCTGGCAATGGAATAGGCCACTGATTTCTTATTGGCAAGACCGAAGATAAGAATATTTTTGTCTTTAAGATTAAGAAAGCTCAATTTTTTAAAATAGAATGTAAAGAATATAGAGAATATAGAGAATATAGAGAATAACAACCGACTTACTTAAGCAGTTCTCACCTCTCTTATCTCCTTCTTTACTTTCTTTACCTTCTCTACCTCCTTTACCTTCTATCTTTTTAACGCACAGGAAAATTCAACCTTAAGCGCTATCTTGCCATGCACCTTGACCGACCCCTTCATAAACCACGCAGGACCCAGCCTTTCCTGCAGAGAGGCATGGATGGTAATCACATCACCAGGTCGCACTTCCCGTTTAAACTTGGCACTCGTTATACGAGTAAGCACAGGCACCCCGTCCCATTCCTCATGCTGCAGCGATTCGCCAATGAGCAATGCCCCGGCCTGGAACACCGCTTCACACAACAACACCCCCGGCATAATGGGATAATCTGGATAATGTCCCTGAAACAAGTCAAGTTCAGCTGAGATGTTTTTCTCTGCTGTTATTTCATGGGTACTGAGATCAATAACACGATCCAGCCATAAAAAAGGATCACGGTGGGGAATACGGGAAGTTATAAAGTCTGGGTGATCAAATTTCATGGGTAAATTATAATCCTCCGGTTATTTCAAGGACAGACCCATTGATATAACCGGCCTTGTCACTGGCAAGAAACAGCACCGCATCGGCAACCTCTGCAGGTGTACCGAAACGTTTAGCCGGTACCATCTTCGTGTATTCCTTCTTTTGTTCCTTGGTAAGATCATCAATTAGTTCGGTGGCGATGAAGCCGGGAGAAATACAATTCACTGTGATCTGGCGTTTTGCAGTCTCCTTGGATAACGATTTCATCATGCCGATCTGACCCGCCTTTGAAGCCGCATAATTGGCCTGGCCGGCAAAACCCATATGGGACATGGGGGAGGTGATAAAGATAATCCGCCCGTACCTCTGCTTCATCATGAGCTGCACCGCAAACTTACTCATGATGTAACCGCCAGTGAGATTGACGTCAATGACCTGGCGCCACTCCTCTTCCTTCATCATGGCAAGCACCGAATCACGGCGAATCCCGGCGTTATTGATGAGAATATCAATGGTATCAAACCGCGCTTCAATTTCAGTGTACAGGGATGCCACAGCCTGATAATCACTCACATCACATTGATGCAGAGTAAGACGGTCTCCAAATTCGTGGCATTCAGCCAGGAATTGCTCAGCGCCGGATTTATTCCCGCCATATAACCCAATGACGGTTCCCCCCTGCTTCAGGAAGGCAAGGGTGATCGCCTTGCCAATTCCCCGGGTGGCCCCGGTGATTATTATTTTTTTATCAGTAAAATCAGACATTATTTTTTATAGCCACAGAAAAACACAGAAGTTAAAGTACAACAGCAAAACTAAAATCAACCACAGCCTATATTTTTATAGGCTACAGGAATTCCTATTTACCACTCTGCCCCAAACACACAACCACAAACCCTATAATTCAAATCTTTATTAATAAAACCAGTTTCTGTGTTTTTCTGTGTCTTCTGTGGCAAAAAAAAACAAACACATTATAGCCACAGAAGACACAGAACAACACAGAAGTTAGAGTATAAAACGCTCTATAATTGCTTTTGGATATGTAAAATTTATGAGTAAGCCAATTTTCATATCACTAGCTTTGAGATAATTCAACAACTGAGCTTTACATATTGGTATGTTCAAATTTGCTTGAGCCTTCAATTCAAGAATGATTTTATTCTCAACAATTATATCAGGACTAAAAGTACCCACAGAAACATTTTTATAGACTACAGGAATCTTAATCTGCCGCTCTGCCTGGAGACCTTGCAACGACAATTCATGCATTAATGCTTTCTCATACACCGATTCGAGAAAACCATTTCCAAGTTGCCGATACACTTCAAACACACAACCACGAACCTTATAAGACAACTCCTTGTCAATAAAATCAGTTTCTGTGTTTTTCTGTGTCTTCTGTGGCAAAAAAATTAGCTCCGAATATAGGCATCAGCATCATTGGCAACAATAACACCATAGTTGATGGCCCCAAGCCAGCCGCTCATAATGATACCAACCGAACCCACATGGAAGAGACCGGGCAGCACCTTGAATATCTTCCGTGAAACGTTTAACCCTTCAAATTTTGTGCCGAAAGATGTGCCGCGGGTATGCAGAGTGTAACGGTTAAAGGTGCGGGGAGTTGCCGCCTCGACCCAGTCACATTTCTGCCGAATCTCCGGGATGTACTGTTCAAGATGGGTGAAACAGCGTTCGATCATATCCTTCTTGGCCTGCTTATATTCAGCATCTGAAAAGTTGGCCCAGGTGTCATAATCAGCATTCATTGACGCCACAACCGTGTAATCTGCTTTCTCGTCCGGCCGTGTTTTTGGGTAATAGATTGAAAAGGTGCGACTCTTTGTTTCCACGGACAGCATCTCATCCGCTGAAAACTCTTCAGAGTTGGATGTGAAAATCAGGTCACCGATATCCGGGAACGACTCCCCTGGTCTGATCCCAAAATAGACCTGACAGCTGGAGTTGTTGACTTTGACCCGATCAATCTCATTTATAAACGCTGGTGGAAAGACATCGGCACCTGCTAAATTATAAATAGTATTGGTGATACCGGAATTAGAGACAACGCAGGGGGCATGGATGTGTTTATCACCCACCTGAACACCCGTAACCTTACCATTCTCCACAAGAACCTTGTCAACCTTCGCCTTGGTGCATATCGTCACGCCATTTTTCAGGAGTTCCTCACCCATCATGCCAATGATCTTATCCGTGCCACCTTTAAAGGTAAACACGCCCTTATTCATGAAATTTGAAAAAACAATACCATAGGTGATGGCAGGTTCATCAAGGGTGGAGCCGTTGGCATAGGTGATCGGCTCCATGAGGAAACGATGCACATCTGAACGCCCAGGGAAAAATTTTTCAAATAATTCCCTGGTGGTCATAACCAGATCATCGTAAAAATTCATCCTGGCGATGGTTGTAAAAAAGTCATCCACCACATCGCGCTTGATCTTGAAGTTTGTAATGAGATGATGGGTGAAGTCTGATTTCTCAAAGGTGGTTTTCAGAGAATACTGAGGGTTATCAAAGACAATATCCTTTAACTGGACAATGGAGTCTTTAATCTTCTTGTTCCAGTATTTCTTGCAGGTCTTCACCATGCCATAGGGAAATCCATGCAGGGAAATATCAAAGACATGCCCCTTTCGTTTAAACCAGGTCGCGAGTCCACCGAGTTTAAAATGATACTCCAGCAGGAGAACATTATGCCCCGCTTTAGCCAGACGATTTGCACAGGTCAGACCACCGAGACCCGAACCGATAATGATGGCATCGTAGGAGGAATTTATGGTGTTTATTGGAGTAAATTTCATAGGT
>JAQIBE010000030.1 GCA_027859235.1 Desulfobulbaceae bacterium | reverse complement strand
CCCCAGTTTAACGGACACTTTTAATCAGAGATAAAGTCTCTGAAAGGAGTGTTCCTGTGGAAAGAAAACGTAAGCCCTATAAAACTTATCCAAAAGAGTTTAAGTTAGAAGCCCTACGCTTGATGAATGACTCAGAAGCTTGCCCCTGATTCAGATCATTACGAGTCGGCCAAGGCCAGCTCATAGGCCCGGCGACTCTCGGCGTTAAAGCAGATGAAGATCACCCGTTGCAAGGTGGGGTCAGCAGCCAAGGCCTGCCGGGTCTCGGCCACGGCAATGCGGGCCGCCAGCTCCTTGGGAAACCCATAGACTCCGGTGCTGATGGCGGGCAAGGCGATGCTGGCAATCTGGTGGCTGGCCGCCAGGGCAAAGCAGCGTTGATAGCAGGAGGCCAATAAGCGCTCCTCGCCAGCCTGGCCGCCGTGCCAGATGGGGCCCACCGTGTGAATAACAAAGCGGCAGGGCAGATTATAGGCCTTGGTGATCTTGGCGCCACCTGTGGCACAGCCGCCCAGGCCCCGGCACTCATCAAGAAGCTCCGGCCCTGCAGCGCGATGGATGGCGCCGTCAACCCCGCCACCGCCGAGCAGCGAGTTATTGGCGGCATTGACAATGGCATCCACCTTGAGAGCGGTGATATCGCCGTCAACAAGTTCAAGGGTCATCAGTTCCTCCTTGCTCAACTTCCCTGGCTGATAGTCCTTCTCCGGAGCTGACAACGCCGGCCACCAACCTGCCGATGGACAGGCCCTGGCCAACAATGGAAAACACCACCACCGTATAGGTCATGATCAAAATTAAGTTCCTTTCCTCGCCTCTGGGCAGGGAAAGGGCGAGGGCCACGGAGATACCGCCCCGCAGACCACCCCAGGTCAAAATCCTGATTACCTTGGGTGAAAAGGTGCGCCAGCGCTTGAGAATGGTGACGGGGATGGCGACACTGACCAACCTCCCCCCCAGGGTGATACAGATTGCCGCCAGGCCAAGGGCCATGCTCAAGGGGCTGAAGTCAAGACTCATGATCTCCAGGCCGAGCAGGGTAAAGAGGATGGCGTTCAAGGCTGAGTCCAGGAGCTCCCAGAAGGTATCGAGATCTTCCCTGGTCTTGTCGGACATGGCGAATTTCCGGCCCCTGTTGCCGATGAGCAGACCAGCCACCACCATGGCAATGGGCGCGGACAGGTGCAGCCACTCGGCCAAAACATAGCCGCCGGTGACCAGGGCCAGGGTAATCATCACCTCCACCTGGTAGTCATCAATCTCTTTGAGCATGCGATAGGCCAGATAGCCGATGGCCAGGCCGAACAGGGCTCCGCCCCCAGCCTCCTGAAGGAGTAGACCACCAACATGGGCGACGCTGACCGGCTCGCCGGTACGGACGATCTCCAGGATGACCATAAAGATCACCACCCCGACGCCGTCGTTAAAGAGCGACTCGCCGGTTATCTTGATTTCAAGGGACTTGGGGGCCTTGGCCGACTTGAGGATACTCAACACGGCAATGGGATCGGTGGGCGAGATCAAGGCGCCAAAGAGCAGGCAATAGCCGTAGGACATGGTAACCGGGGTCAGGGCCAGGACATACCAGAGCAGAGTTCCGATGAACAGGGTTGAGACCACGACCCCAGCAGTGGCCAGGCTGCCGATCACCCGATATTGCCCCACCAGGTCATCGAAGTTGACATGCAGGGCCCCGGCAAAGAGCAGAAAGCCCAACATCCCATGCATCAGGGTCTCGCTGAAATCGATACCCCGCAGGAGCTCGACACCCCATGCCTGCACCGCCGGCATGATACTGCCCACAGCAATAAACAAGAGGGAGAAGAGTAGAGCGATGGTCATGATACCAATGGTGGTTGGCAGCCTGACCGTGCGCGCATTCAGAAAACCAAAAATCGCGGCCAGGGTGGTAAGGATTGCAATGATCTCAAAAAAGGACATGGGGAGGCCTTGCCTAGTGGTGGTAACGGGAAATCAGATCACCCTACCTCTGCTCTTTGGCACACAGGGGAAGCCGCCTAAGAGTGTGACATGGGGTCAAATCTTTATTCATGACAAACGTTCTTCGATTTTCGTCATGAGAGATTCCAGTTCCTTATGTTTGGTTAGTTTTTCTTTCAAGGTCCGTAATCTTCTTCGACCACGACCGCCCCGGATGGGTGCAACATAACCGTGTATATCTCATCGCTGGTTTGATCGGCAAGTTCAATACTGAAGGGGGTTATCTCGCCGCTGGAGAGGAGATAGATGCGCGGCGGGGATTCGTCACCTTCTGCCATCAAGATGGTCGGCGAAATCAGTTCGCCGCCAATGGTCAACTCAAGGTGTAGTTCCGCGGGCAAGGTTCGAGGCCGGAACACCTCATCTGGGGGAAATTCCTGCCAACTCTCACCATCAAGGCGCACAAAACGGTATTCACTCAGGCGCAGTTCCAGGGCATACTCGTTGCCGGTGAGGATGGCCTCTTCCTGGGCCAGATTGAGGAGGGCGGCAAGACGTTTGGCCTCTTCCTCCACCACCTGCCGGCGTGGCCCCACATTCAGCGAGATGAAGCCGATGCTCACCCCGATGATCAGGAGTACCACCATCACCTCAATCAGGGTAAAGCCGGCAGAGGCGCGAGGGGCCTTAGTCAAGGTTCCAGTTGCCCAGATCATCCTCGGTGTCGGACTGACCATCTGGTCCCAGGGAAAAGATGTCAAAGTTGCCATGAACGCCTGGTTGGAGATAGAGATAGGGGGTACCCCAGGGGTCATCGGCCAGCCTGTCAATATAGCCATCCTTTGCCCATTTCCTGGGAAGCGGCTCCGTGTCCGGTTCCTCGATCAGGGCCTGGAGGCTCTGATCGGTGGAGGGATAGTATAGATTGTCAAGCTTGTAGAGCCGCAGGGCATTCTCCAGGGTACGGATGTCCTGCTGGGCCTTGATGAGGCGGGCCTGCTCGGGCCGATCCATGATCTTGGGAACCACGAAGGCGGCCATGATGCTGAGGATTACCACCACCACCATGATTTCGATCAGGGTAAAGCCGGCCTGATTGTCTGCACTCTTTTTTGGATTCTTCACAATATTCTCGTTTGTTTAGGTTTGTCGGTCTCGCAAAAAAAGGTTTTCGACACGATGTACAGTGCCGTAAACTCATTGATTGAGCAGCACCATGATTCAGAGGTAACGACTTTTTGCGGGAACATCAGGTTTAACTCTATAAAGGCCATAGACCACATTCTTCTCCAGTCTCAAATCTCCAGGGGTGGCAGTTCCCCGCTGAAGGAGAACTGGAGCCGTCCAGCCCCCTGTTTTTTTCCAAAAAAGGCAAGGTCGTCAAGCTGCTTTTGCATCTCCGGGGTCCGGCCCTTCAGGGTGCTGGTCATGGTGTAATGGCCATCGTTTTGCAGGAGCAATGAACCCGCAGCCCTTAGAGGACCGCCGCTATCGGCAAGGGTCGCCCTTACCCCGTCCTCAAGGGTGACAAGTTCAACCACCAGGGTTCCCAGTTGCGCCCTCTGGGGTGAGATAATTGCACCATCATGCCAGACCACGTTGCCCCGGATCGTCGTTACTCTGCCCTGGCTGATGGCAATATGGTCCAGAGAGGTCGAGACCCTCCCATCGAGCTGCACACCAAGAGGGGTCAGTAAAGGTTTCAATGCCCTCAGGGGTAGGCTCCCCTCCATGTTCCGGACTGAAACCGTATTGAGCCCCTTGCTGATGGTGGCCGCGACCAGTCCTTGCTCTGCCTGAACAGAAACAACACCGCTTAGACGGCCAGTTAAGAGAGCCCACGGTTTGAACTGCCAATGGATCTCTTGCAGATCCAGGGGGCCGAGCTGCCCGTTCCGGGCAACACCTTGATGCCACGTGCCCTGCAGGTTGCTGAATTTGAGAGGGCCAAGGGGGGTTGCCACCCCCTGGTGGAGAATAGCAAAGGCGCGATTGGCCGGCATATACCAGGCCAGGAAAAAGCCATAGGCGATAATGATGAGGATGATGAGACCTGTGCGGCTCTTCATGGCTGACCTCCCTGGAAGGTCAGCCGCACATTGACATAGCCTGGATCCTTATCGCGGTCGAGAGAGATGTCGCCTACCGTCAGGGCGTACTGTTCCTCCAGCATGGAGAGCCATGGCACCATATCATCAAAGATCACCCCGTCGAGCCACAGCCTGACCTCTTGTCCTTCCCCGGGCTCGATGCGTTTAATACTCTTGCCAAGCCCCTGCGCTTTAGCGCTTTTACTGATAATGGACAGGGGCGAATCATTGCCCACAGCCCCGCTCAGACCCTGACGACTTACGCGAATCTGTTGTACTTCCTGACTCGCCTGCTCCATCCAGGCCAGCAACTCCTGCTGGGCCGGGAGCCGATCCTGATAGAACTGAAGTCTTTCAGTATAAGGCCGGGCAATGAAGGTGTAGCTTAGAAAAAACAGGATAAAAATACCAGTCATGATCACCATGAGTTTTTCCCGCCGGCTAAGATGAACAAACATGTTTTTCATTATTTTTTCCCCTTTATTTCCAACCGGGCGGAAACTCGATCATTGGCAGTGGTGGCGGTGCGGATGTCCACGCTCAGGTCATCATTAACCAGGAGACGTTCTTTCAAATCATTGAGGTCATCAAGGGTAGCCAGGGTCAGCTCCAGTTCAAGAGCGCTCCCGTGATACCGGAGGCGCTGCAGGTTACACCCCTCTTGTTTTTGCAGATCCGGGCCGATTTGGGCCAGGAGTGCGAGAAAGCTGTTTTGTGACTGCTGGCCACCGGTCAGCAGGGCCAGACCTTGTTCCATCTGGGCCTTGGGATTTACCATATGTTTGGCCTCCGGGAAGGTGGTCCGGTAAATTTCTTCAATGCGTCTTTCCAGGGCCAGACTCTCCTTCTTGGCCTGGCTGTAGTCGACGCCAAAGAGCACACCATTCAGGCCAATCAGTATAAGGACCAAAACAAAGGGCACCCGCCAGAGCTCTCTGATTTTATCCCAATCCGTATTCCTACCATATTCTCCCTGGAGGAGATCAATACCGTTTTTCTTATCAAAGCCTTGTCCCAACAGAGCCAGGGCAGGCTTTTTGATTATTGGCAGGATGTCCAGGTCAAGATCCAGACTGATATCGACCTCCTCTTTCTGATAGATTTGCATATGGAGGGGTGGAGAATCAGAACCAGATTTAATGGCGGCCTGTAAGGCCTCGTTCAGGTTTTGCGTATCCACGGCAAAGCCGGTCCGAAGACCGGAACGCACCAGGGCCACATCACCATCCAGCACGACAGACCAGCTCTCGGCATCATAGGGTACAGCCAAGGTTTCAGGGGTCATATAGTCGGGATCCAAGCCAACCTCTTGCAACAGTGCAAGCCAGTGGTCCATATATTTCCTCTCTACCACCGCCGTATCCATGCTGCCGTCAGGATTACGGGGCCCAAAACCAAAATGTAATTTTTCGACATCAGTGGCCAGAGACGCTTCAAGGGCATAGGGGGCCGCCTGCATCGCCAGTTTGCGGTTACGGCCAGGTATGGTGGCCCTGATCAGCAAAACATCGATGGCCGGCACCAGCACGATCAAGATCGCATCCTTGCAGGCGGGCGCTGCTTGGGCAAGAGAGCCCTTATGGAGGACAGAGTCCGTGTCAATGCTCAGCCAGCTGATATCAGCCGGGGCTCCGGCACCCAGTCTCAGGATTATAGTTTTCATAAGTATTAATAGGTTCCCATGGTTCGGCGTAACACCGTTATTCCATCTGTATGGCGCTGAAGGATACTAAATAGCGTACTTTTGCCCCGCCCCATCGTTGCCCTGCTCTGGGCCAAGAAAAAATCACTGCTCAATGTTAAGCCATCTTGTGTCAGACCCGTGCCGGCCAACTCCGGCACGGCCAGGAAGTCGGCAATTTGTGCATAGCCCTCAAGGGGCCTTCCCGACACGATATTTTGGGCCTGGACCAGAGGAAAGTCCTCGGCCAGAGACGCCAAGATTTCCGCTGGTGCGGTATTGATATTGAGGGGTGTTCCCGCTGGCAGGGTACAGATCAGAGGCTCCAGACAGTGAAAACCTTTGGTGCTCATCCCCTGGATCTGGCGGAGTTCACTGGGGCTCAGCATCGGCTGATTAGCAGTGCGGTAGGGCGTATCCAGGTTGGCATAGGCCCAATCCTCGGCCCAACCCGCATCGCCATCATCATCCAGCCAGTCAACGACACCATCCAAGGACTCCGGCTCAATTTGACATATTCGCAGCAACCTTTGAAACTGGCCGCGGCTCTTTGCCTGCAAGCCACTGTCTGCAGCCAGCAAATTGTTAATATTAAAACGCCCCTGCAAATCAACGATAACTCCAGACACCATGCCCCCCTCAACGGGTATGGGCGGCAACCCCTGCGCCCACTCTTCGGCCAAATTGTCGGTGCTGCTCTTTTCTTTGTCCCTGATCAACAGGCGGATGGCCCAACTCTCCCCACCTCTGGCAAGGGCAAGGGCCTGATCGGCCGCAATGATATTCCCGGTGCGCCTGATATCAATTTGTTGGCGGTTGAGCATGGCCACGGCCATAATCGTAATCAGGCCTGTTACCAGCAGCACGGTAATCAAAGCGACACCATCCTGGTTAGAGCGCCGAGAGGACCACAGGGGCCGGGATAAAAAGACTAAGGTCGACACCATTAGTTTCCTCCCTGCCAAGCCAACACAAAGAGCCGGGTAAGCGTCCCCCAGTCTTCAAGTTCAAGGGTCATCTCCAGGGCGCGGGGCAGCTGACTCTGCTCACCGGTACTTGTCTCTGCCGGTGGTGGCCAGGCTGTCTGCCAATTATCGTTATTGTCCTGGAAGCGCAACCGAAAATTAATAACACCAGCTACCAGCTTTCGACTTACAGGCTCAGTGGTCAAGGCCCGGTCGAGGACTGGCCAGGTGTCTCTGATGAGATTGGCATCCTTGAAACGGTAGGCTACCCGCTGCATATTGCTGCGGGGTAGCCCGGCGGGATTGCGCCAGCCGCCCCGGCTGAATTCGACCGCGGTCTTGTCGTTGGCAGTGCAGATGAGGGCGGGCTGCATTTCCCCGAATTCATCACGAATGGACCGGGGGAGCATCTGCTTAAAATCGCGCGACATCAGGGCCATGGCCCCTTGCAGGCTGGCAAGGCGGTCCGCTTCTGCACCCATGATTTCACGGCTTTTAATCATGCTTTGCAGCCCCTGGAACGTTATGACAGAGATCACCGCAAAGATAGCCATGGCCACCAGAAGCTCCAGAAGGGTAAAACCCTGATCTGAGGATAATCTAGGGGCGAGCAAGGTAGATCCCCATGGTGGCCAGCGCTTCGCCGTTTTCTTCCAGTCCGGCAGAAACCTCAGCCTGGCGGATATCGGGATCCGGAGTTTTTTCTGTCTGCACGGTCCAGTACCAGACATGATCGGCCATCAATACCTTGCCATGGCTGGTACCAAGGGGCAGCCAATCCCTGTCAAGTTCCAGCTCCGCAGCGCGATTGGTCGTCACCCAATGGGCCAGGGTCCGTTCCTTGAGGCCCGTGGCATTACGCACTGCCGTGCCGCTGGTTTTCAGACCGGCCACCAGGGCAATGCTGAGAAAAGCCAGGGCCACCAAGATTTCCAAAAGGGTGAACCCCTTGTCCGTTGTTCCTCCCTGCATCAATGTACCAACTGGTTCAGGTCAAAGATGGGCATCAGGATGGCGAGAACAATAGTCAGGACAACACCACCCATTAATAAAATAAGCACGGGCTCAAAAATACCCAGGGTCGCGGCCAGCATGGTCTCAATTTCACGTTCATGGATGGTGGCAGCGCGCTCCAGCATCTCTTCCAGTTTTGAGCTGGCCTCGCCGCTGGCAATCATATGAATGGTGATGGGCGGAAAAAAGCCGCATTGTGCCAAACTCTTGTGCAGGCTTGCCCCTTCGCGAACCCGGCCGGCCGCCTCGGTAACACCCTTACGAATAACGAGGTTGCTGAGCACCTGGGCGGAGATATGCATCCCTTCAAGAATCGATACACCACTCGCCGTTAAGATACTAAAAGTCCGGGCGAAGCGCGCTGCGTTCACGGTCTTGATCGGTTTTGCCACCAGGGGCAGTTTCAGGAGCAGTTGGTGAAAACGGTAGCGCGACCCTTCATTACGGAGGCTGAACCGCAAGAGAATAACAAGGGCGGCGGCGGCAAGGAGAAGGAGGAGACCGTATGATTTCAAGAAACTACTGGTCATAATCAGCCCCCTGGTCAGCAGCGGTAATTCCTGGCCCATATTTTCAAAGACCTTGACCACCTGGGGCACCACATAGACCATCAGGGCAGCAACGACGGAAAAGGCCACCCCGGTCAGCAAGACGGGATAGAGCAGGGCCAGCATCATTTTCTGGCGCAACTGCTGGCTGAACTCGGTGTAGTCTGCCAGTCGTTCAAGAACAAGATCCAGGAAGCCGGTCTGTTCACCGGCGGCAATGGTGGCCCGATACAGATCCTGGAAAACCGTAGGGAATTTGGCCAGGGCCACGGCCAGGGAATGTCCTTCAAGAACCTTGGCCCGCACGGCCAAGAGAATAGATTTAATCCTGTCCTGATCACTTTGCTCCGCCACGGCCTTCAGCGCTTCTTCAAGGGCAGTGCCGGAACGGATCAGGGTGGCCAGCTGCCGGGTGACCAGGGCAAGCTCAGAGGCGCTCATCTGTCGGCGCAGCTGGAGCCGGAAAGGGCCGGAGGATTCTTTCCGGCTAATCTCCTCCAACGTGAGAGGCGTTAACTCTTTGTCACGGATAAGCTGTCTGATCTGGCGGGGGGTATCGCCCTCAATGACACCATGCCGGAGTTGACCCTGCTTATTAAGGGCCGTGTAATTAAAGGCAGGCATCGATTACACCTCCGCCAGGTCTTTTCTGGTGACGCGGATAACCTCTTCAATGGTGGTGTCGCCGGCTAAGATACGCCGCAGTCCATCCTGACGAATATTCGGAGACTTAAGGCGGGCCTGGGCCTCCAGTTCATATTCCGGCATCCCATCATGAATCATGGACTGCATGGCTTCATCGACTTCCACCAACTCGTAGATACTGGTCCGGCCGTGATAGCCGAGAGAATTGCATTTTTCGCAGCCGCTGGCTTTAAAGAGTTGCGGTGGATTTGCCACAGAGAGACCAAACTCTTCACACTCGGAAGGGGTCGCTGCGTAGGGAATTTTACAATGCGGACAAAGGAGACGCACCAACCGCTGGGCCACGACGCCGACCACCGACGAAGAGAGAAGAAAAGGCTCCACCCCCATGTCGCGCAAACGGGTCACCGCACTCACCGCATTATTGGTATGCAGGGTGGAGAGAACGAGGTGGCCGGTGAGACTGGCCTGCACCGCGGTCTCTGCCGTTTCCAGGTCGCGAATCTCTCCCACCATCACCACATCCGGATCTTGGCGCAGGATGGCGCGCAACCCCTTGGCAAAGGTCATGGCGACCTTGCTGTTGACCTGGGTCTGGCTGATACCATTAAGGAAGTATTCGATGGGATCTTCCACGGTCATTATGTTGCGGTTAATCTCGTTAAGGCGGCTGATAGCGGCATAGAGGGTCGTGGTTTTACCAGAACCGGTGGGGCCGGTGACCAACAGAATACCATGGGGACGATGGATCATCCTATCCATCAGCGCTAAACTGGCCTGATCCATTCCCAACTGTTCAAGGTCGAGGCGACCGGCCTGCTTGTCAAGAAGGCGGAGGACAACCCGTTCCCCATGGCCACAGGGCATGGTGGAAACGCGGACATCCACGGGGCGGCCGGCCAGTCGCAGAGATATGCGACCATCCTGCGGCAGCCGTTTTTCGGCGATATCCAGCTTGGCCATAACCTTGATCCGGGAAGTGATAAGTTGCGCCAGGGCTTGGGGGGGGTGGAGCTTGTCGCGTAACATGCCGTCCACCCGGAACCGGACGCGCAGTATTTTTTCAAAGGGCTCGATATGGATATCCGAGGCATTTTCTTTGATCGCCTCGGTGAGCAACCCGTTGATCAGGCGAATGATGGGCGCATCATCCTGACTTTCCAGCAAATCTTCTGGTTCGGCCAATTGGAGGGCAATACTGTTGAGATCAAGGTCATCGTCAAGGCCATCTTCAAGTTTCCCGGTGAGTTCCATATCTTCCACCCCACCTTCATAGGCCGTCTGCAGCAGTAAATCGAAGTTGTCCTTTTGCACATGGGTGAGTGTTAAGGGTAGGCCAAGAAAACGGCGGAGTTCGGCCAGACCAAGGGCGGTAAAGCCCGGACGACAGTTCACACGGGCCCTGCCATTGTCAAGGTCGTGGACCAAGAGTCCATGGCGTTTGGCAAAGGAAAAGGAGGGCCGGCTGAATGAAACCTTACTCACTGTCCACAGCTCCATCTTCCGGGCCGGCAGGCGGCAGGATCGGGCCCTGTTCATCCGGCATCAAGGAACTTTGGTTCTCCCCATAATCCTGCTGGAGACCGCGCATATAATCATACTTGTCATAGGTTATGCTCGAGCTGACCCCGGTATCACGGATAATCACCGGCCTCAGGAAAACCATGAGGTTGCGCTTGACATGCTTACGACTGTTATAGCGAAAGAGCAACCCCAGCAGGGGAATACTGCCGAGCACGGGTACCCTTTGTTCAATTTCCTGAATATCATCGCTGATCAGACCACCAAGGACGAGAAGCTTGCCGTCATCCACCAGGACCGAGGTAGTTATCGACCTAGTGTTGGTGGTCGGCCCGGCGCTCTGATCCATAGAGACAACACTGGAAACCTCCTGGGTGATCATGAGACGGATGGTATCACCTTCGTTGATCTGGGGCTTGACCTTCAGTTTGATCCCGACGTCGTGCCGTTCGTAGGTGGTGAAGGGGTTTACCGACGAGTTCGTGCTGCCGGCTGAGGTGTAGCTGCCGGTTGGAAAGGGGACATTTTGGCCCACGATGATCTCTGCCTCCTCATTGTCCAGGGTCATCAGACTGGGGGTCGAGAGAATATTCGCGTCACCGGTCTGGGCTAAAACCCGCAGCAGGGCCCCAAGATTAAGAATCTCTCCGATGCCCTCGATATAGGTGGTGCCTTTCAGGAAGCCAAGACTCAACCCGTCACCAATGATCGCGGGGTTGGCGCTGATCTGGTTTATCCCGGAACCGGCGGCGTTGAAGTTGGTGCCGCCGATAACCGAGGTGTGGTCATTGCCGACCTCACTGGTGGAGCGCCACTGGACGCCAAGCTCCGCGGAATTGTCCATGGAGACCTCGGCAATAACAGCCTCGATCATCAGCTGGGCCCGACGGATGTCAAGTTTAGCGACCACCGACTGTAAAGATTTCATCTGCAGAGGGGGGGCCGTGATAATGAGGGCGTTATTTCCCTCATCGGCCTGGATGGTGACCTGGACCGAACCGCTTTGCGTGGCTGTGTCCGGCGAACTTTCCCCCTTGATGATCCCGGTCAGGATGGGGACCATATCTGTGGCCTTGGCATAGCGCAGGAAGACGACCTGGGTACTTCCCTCATTCTCGCTGGGCGTATCAAGGTGGGCAATCAACGCCTTAGCCCTGAGGACATCATGCGCATCACCGCTGAGCAGGATGCTATTGGTCCGTTCATCGGCAATCAGGTGGAGATTTTCGCCGGTCTTGCGGTCCGACTTCCCTTCCAGGGTGGCAATGACCGAGACAAGTTCGGCGGCAGTGGCATGTTGAATATGGATAATCTCCGTCTCGCCAGAGGTGGCCTGATCAATGCGTTCAATAATCTTGACCAGGCGATTGATGTTGGCGGCCCGATCCACCATAATCAACATATTACTCTGTTTATGGGCGGCCAGATAGCTGGTGCTGGCGACCAGGGGTCTGAGGATGCCGACCATCTGGTCAGCAGGCACATAGTTTAATTTATAGATTTTGGTGATCGATTGGTCTCCGGGGGACGCCCCAAGTTGGTCAACAGGGGCAGCAGACAGCTCTTGCCGGGCCAGGGCATCGGGCAGGATTTTGACAATATTGCCAGCCTCAATAGCGGTATAGCCGTGGACCTGGAGAACTGAAAGGAAGACGGAATAAAGATCCGCAGCGGCCATGGTTTGCGAACTGACGATGGTCACTTCGCCCGTTACCCGGGGATCAATAATGAAGTTCTTGCCGGTGATGCGGGCCACACTCTTAATTACCGAGCGGATATCCGCATTATTGAAATTAAAGGCGATATCCTCCTCCGCCCAGGCTGAGGAGGATAGGCCAGAAATCGTAACCAGGAAGAGGACAACCAGGGTCAGGCGTTTGATGGTGGGGCTTATAGAGTACATATATTACACAAGATAGAGATGAAAAATCGTAAGTGAAACGGCGAGGCTACAGCTGGCCGATCCTGTATTTCCTGGTCTGGCGCGTACCGTCCCGGATAATTTCCAC
>JAQIBE010000011.1 GCA_027859235.1 Desulfobulbaceae bacterium | reverse complement strand
CCAAGCCATATGGCTAAGGTTAAAACCAATAAACTGGGTCTGGGCCGGATTAATGAGAATGACCCTCCCCTCCTTATCCAGCACATAGGCTACAGAAGATTGCAGGGTGGGATAGAGCTTCGCCGCCAGGATGTCCAGGATCTGCGGGGATCCAGCCCCTGCTACTTCCCCGGCAATGGTGGCCAGCCGCTGGCCCTCACTGACGATATGGGTTGCTATTAACCTGCTGATGAGCTGGCTCTTTTTTTCCATCAGGTCGCCATAATCAGCCATGCTCCTCTTGTACTGAACAAGGGTACTCACCCCTCCGGCCACCAGAAAAAAGACCAAGGCCAACCCAAAGAGAACTGCGTTGATCTGTTTCTGCAGGGAAGAACCGAATTTCACCTTATTTCACCCGCGGTTTTCAGCTCCCCGTCTCTGACCAGGACCTCGTAAACCGGGCGGACCACATCGCCAAAGGGATCAAAACCCACCCTGCCGAGGATGGATTCATACTCCCCGGCCAGGATAGCGTCCTTGAGCGGTTCGCCGCCCATGGCTGTTGAGCGCGTAAGCCCATCGGCCAGGATCATTATCATCTCATGGGCCCGGGCGGATCGGGCCGTGGCCTTCTTGCCAAAGTTGCGCTCCAGCCTCGCTGAAAAATCCAGAAAGGCTGGGTGGGAATTTTCCGGGTTGATGAAGGTGATGATGGTCATACCCTCCACGGCCTGGCCGCCGAGGTTAATCAGCTCCGGCGATTGGGACCAGATGGTGGTGATGAGGGGGATGGTCTTGTTTTGCTTGCGGATGAACTGGGCCGCCGTTGCTGTGGTTGTGGATTTGGTGAGGAGGATTACGGCGTCAGGTCCAGGGTTCAGCAGCTCACCTATGACCTGGGACCAGTCAGGACTGGTGGCCGGATCAAAGCGCACCGCGCGGATATCCCCCGGGAAATGGCGCTTGGTCGCATCCAGCCAGTTGTCGCCAAAGACGGCGTTTGAGCTGTCAATGAGGAAGACCACCGACCTTAGACCTCTGGACTGCAGGAGGGCAGCGGTCTTCCGCCCATAGAGGGCGGTGTCCACTGCGGTGCGGAGAAAGAGGTCATCACGGCCGGTGAGCTCGATAGTGGAGGTGTAGGCCGTAAAGAGGATGGTGTTGCGGGAGGTGACATAGGGGTGGGCGATCAGGGTATTGGAGGACTGGCTGTGACCTATAATGGCCACTACCCCCTCATTGAGCAGAGATTCATCGGCCCGGAGCACCCCTTCCCTGCTGTTTTGATCATCGCGGACCAGCAGCTGCAGCGGTCTGCCCTTGACCCCGCCCTGATTGTTGATATCCTCCACCGCCTGCAGGGCCCCGTCGCGGATATGCGCGCCGACCGAACCGCCCGGCCCGCTGAGGTTGACGGCCAGACCGATCTTGATGGGTTTGGGCTCCTGACTGCAGGCGACAAAGGCGGCCAGGCCGCAGGCCAGGGTGAGCAATATCAAGGTTAGTTTTTTCATAAAGCCGATCCTCTTTTTCTCATTATAAACAAGTTCCATCACTAAAAGCAGAGAGTATCAAACAATATCCTGTTATTCCAACAAGTTGTCAGTTTACCGTTTACAGTTCGTGGATGTTGACGTTATCTGATTCATTTCACCTTGAACCGTAAACTGGCAACCGTTAACCGTTGTTAACCCTATCATCCCAGCTCCCCAATGCAACTAAAAACATCCCTCATTCCGGGGACTCACCATCTTCCTGACCCGGTTCCACTACAGGCAGCAGCAGCCGCACCGTGGTGCCTGTGGAGGGATCACTTTCAACAAGAACCGCGCCATGGTGACCCCGCATAATCCCCACGCAGAGGGCCAGACCCAGACCACGGCCCACAAATTTCGTGGTGAAAAAGGGTTCAAAAATACGCTGGAGATTCTCCGGAGCAATGCCTTCGCCCCTGTCCCTCACCTGGCAAAAGTTATACCTGCCATCTGCCACGCCATTCCCCTGAAAGACAACAGGGAACGAAGATGCCTGCAAATAATCACTGCCAAAGCTGATTTCAACTTCCCCGGTATCATCGGGCAAGGCTTCAATGCCATTCATGATAATGCTCGTTATCACCTCTTTGATCTGCTGGAGATCCATGGAGCAGTAGAGTGGCGCAGGGGGCGAAATACATTTCACGGTGCAAGATGATGGAGATTGACGCTGTAATTCTGTAACGCACCCTCCGGCCAGATCGCTGAGGCTTGCTATCTGGAGCTCCAGAGGCCGCTGGCCGACATAGGAGAGCATCATGGAGCCCACAAGAGACGCCTCTTTCCCTGCCAGCATGGCATCGGTTGCCATCTCTTTTTCAGCCGAATGGTCAGGGAGCGTAT
>JAQIBE010000010.1 GCA_027859235.1 Desulfobulbaceae bacterium | reverse complement strand
CGCCAAGCTCGAATCCATGAATGTCGGCGGTTCAGTGAAAGACCGCATTGCCAAACATATGATTGAAATTGCCGAGAACTCGGGCAAACTCACCAAGGACAAGATTGTTCTCGAGGCCACCAGCGGCAACACCGGCATAGGGCTCGCCATGGTCTGTGCCATCAAGGGATATCGGTGCATGCTGGTAATGCCTGAATCCGCCTCTATTGAGCGGCGCAAAATTATGACGGCCTACGGGGCAGAGATTCTTCTTACCCCAGCCAAAAAGGCAACGGACGGCGCCATTGAGCAGGCGTACGCCATGATGCTGCAGAACCCGGACAAGTATTTTCTCACCGACCAGTTCAATAATAATGCCAACTGGCAGGCCCACGCGGAGACCACAGGCCCGGAGATCTGGGAACAGACAGACGGCACGGTCACCGATATTATTGCCACACTGGGCACCAGCGGCACTGTCATGGGGTTGTGCCATTATTACAGTGCCAAGCATAATCATGTGCGGGTGAATGCGGTTGAGCCCTATCTGGGCCACAAGATCCAAGGGCTCAAGAACATGAAAGAGTCCTACAAGCCCGGAATCTTTGACAAGAACCAACCCCACTCCATTATTAATATTGAAGATGAAGTTGCCTTTGATATGGCCCGCAGGCTGGCGCGGGAAGAGGGGTTATTCGTGGGCATGAGTTCAGGCTGCGCCATGGCCGCCGCCCTCAAATATGCAGAAACCCTGGATGAAGGCGTGCTGGTGGTGCTGTTCCCGGACAGTGGCGACAAGTATCTATCCACCCAACTCTTCACCCAGGAAACACCCGCCCAGGAAGAAGAGCTGTCGCTGCGATTTTATAGTGGCCTCAAACGCAAAAAAATCCCATTCGTGCCCATTGCATCAGATCGGGTCACCCTGTATGCCTGTGGCCCCACCGCCCATGAGGCCACCAATCTTTCCCACTGCCGGCGCTTTATTGTTGCGGATCTCATTAATCGGACCTTGCTGCATCACGATTATAACACTGATTTTTATATGAATTTCACGGATCTTGACGACAACACCATCGCCGGTGCTGAAAATGCCGAAAAGACCATCGAGGCCTTCACCACCCCCTTCATCGAATCCTTTGTCAACGACATGCAGGCCCTCGGTGTAAAACCCCCTGCTGGACTGCCCCGCGCCTCTGATTACGTGGAAAAAATGATCGAGATCGCCCATGATCTCATCCACAAGGGCTACGCCTACGAGCTGCACGGCTCCATCTATTTTGATATTTCAAAATTCAGCGAATACGGCAAGCTCTCCCAGGTTGACCTTGACCACATCCGCAGCGGCGAGTCCGTTGATCTGGAGGAGTACGACAAGCATTCTCCCCTCGACTTTACCCTGATGAAGCGCTCCACCCTGGGGGAACTCAAGCGAGGTATTTTCTTTAAGACCGATTTTGGCAATATGCGCCCGGGCTGGCATATTGAATGTGCCGCCATGACCCTGAGTCACCTCGGCAATACCATGGATATTCACACCGCCAGCCGCAATCTCATCTTCCCCCATCACGAAAATGAGAATGCCATTGCCAAGGCCCTCACCGGTCAACCCCTGGCCAACCACTGGCTCCACTCGGAATTACTCCTGGTGGACGGTAAGATGATGAGCGCCGAAAACTCCAACATCATCACCCTGCATGACGTGTGGGAAGAGGGGTTTTCCAACCGGGAAGTGCGCTTTTTCCTATTACGCCACCATTACCGTAAACCCGTTGACTTCACCTATCATAAACTCAAGTCAGCCCGGGCCAGTCTGCGCCGGTTGGATGAATTCACCAAGAAACTCTTCTGTCTGCCCCTGGGTGATCCCCATCCGGAAGTGGCCACCTATCTGACAAATCTGGAGAATGATTTTTTCGGGGGCATGGACGATGATCTGAATACCTCAAAGGCGGTGGGCGCCCTTTTTGACTTTATCAAGAAGGTGAACCCCATCTTAAGCGCAGGTAATCTCGATCAGGACCAGAAGAAATACATCCTTGAGTCCCTGGAGAAAATCAACACGATTCTTAATATTATGGATTTACAGGATTGTCCCCTCGCGCCGGAGATTGATACCCTTATTCGTAAACGTGAAGAGGCCAGGGCATTGAAGGACTATAAGACTGCCGACGAGGTTCGCGGGATTCTGGCCAAGAAAGGCATCACCATCACCGATGCCACCACAGGAACCCTCTGGTGTTTGACGGAAGATGTCTGCCAGTCCTGCGGGGCTGAGCATTGCGGACATAAAAAGACATAAACAGCCGTTCACCTTCTTGCCTTTACACCTTATTTTTGAGCGGTTTCTTGCGAAGTCCATCAATAATATGGAACAGACCCATGAACGGATGACGCCAGATCATTGTGGGGCCAATTTCACGCATAACCTCACGAATTTTCTCGCGCATGGTGAGATTATAACAATGCACCGCGCATTGACCACAGGATGTTTTCCCCTGTTGAAAAGGACAGTGGACGAGCCTTTCCCGGCTGTACTCATGGAGCTGTTGACACTCACCACAGATCCCTTCACCCCCATGATGTTTCCGGCAGTACAGACGGATAATAACAGCGACCGTCTCTCTCTCCCGCGCCATTCTATCAGACAAAAAGGAGTTCACGGTTTACACTTTAACCTTTGTCGTTTATGGATTGTTCTGCTGTATTGAACCACGGATGACCTCTATCTTTTATTTATTATGACACTAAACCCCGATCCACAACAAAATCACATTGTTTTTTATTTATTCTCACCACTTCCATGAAAATTCTCCTCATAAACCCACCGAACTGCGGCCGTTCCATTCCAGAGGAAGAGTACGGCATCGATACGCTGAAGCCTATCTTTCGTGGTGAGCCCTTGGCCCTGGAGGTGCTGGCAGGAAATCTCCATGACCATGAGGTGATGATCCTTGATCTTAAGGTGGAGCCAGACGCTCTCGCTGAAACCTTGACCTCATTCTCTCCGGATCTCGTCGGCATCACGGGCATGACCTGTGAGGCCAACGGGATGCTCGATATCGCCAGACAGGTCAAAACGCACAAGCACACCATCCACATCGTCGTCGGCGGCATCCACGCCTCCATGGATGGTGAATTCTTCAACAACCCGGCCATTGATTTTGTGGTGCAGGGCGTCGCTAAGCAGAGTTTCAGAATGCTCGTGCAGGCCATCGAGCGCGGTGACCGGGCCATTTCTATTCCAGCCGTTGCCAGAACAAGCCCGGGAACCCGCCTGCTCTTCCGCAAAAAGAACTATACTGCGGCAGATTTAGTCGAGGACAGACCGCCCCGCTATGACCTGGTGGCTAGGTACCGGTCCTCCTATACCTTAACCAGCCTTGATCTTGACATGGGGTTTGTGGCCACCGCCTTCGGCTGTCCTTTCCGCTGTAATTTCTGCTGTATTCGCAGCCTCACAAACGGCACATATCTGCATCATTCCGTGAATTCAGTATTGCGCGACATGAAGCTCCTGGGCGATATCCCTGTGATCCGTCTGCTCGACGCCAACACCTTCGGCAGTATTGAGCAGGCCACATCACTCTGCACCGCCATCAAACAGGCAGGAATCAAGAAGCAATTTCTCGCGGATGTCCGGTCTGACACCGTAGTCAACCACCCGGACCTCATGGCCCAGTGGCATGAGGCAGGACTGCGCGCCGTCATCATCGGCTTTGAAGAGATCACCGACGCGGGGCTGCAAGGGATGAATAAGGGTAATAAGGTTGCCGTCAACTCCCGCGCCATCGACATCCTGCATGAGATCGGCATCACCATTGTTGGTGATTTCATCATAGCACCGTGGTATACAGAGACAGATTTTGACAGGCTGCAGCGTTATATCAATGAGCACACCATTGATCTCCCCATGATCACCGTCCTCACCCCTTTACCGGGGACACCGCTCCATAAAGAATACCAGTCAAAAATCACCATTACAGACCTGGATTATTACA
>JAQIBE010000262.1 GCA_027859235.1 Desulfobulbaceae bacterium | reverse complement strand
ATCCGGCAAAATTTGCTGATGCCGTGATTAAGGCCACTGGTCAATATCCTGATATGCCTGAATCTGTCGCTGATCTGGATAAACGCAAGAGCCGTTGTGCGATACTCGATGCGGATGTCAATCAGATCAAGGCCTTCGTGGAGCAGAACGGGTTGTAACGATATGCATCATGATTACCACCGAACTTCAGCCAAGATATGGGCATTGTTGGTTTTGACAGAGGTTCAGCGTAAACTTGTTGGAATAACAGAATGTTCTTTGACACTAGATCTAGGTTAGGCTGGGGTTCGTTGGTAATCATATAAATTATAGCTTCTGCCCCCATGCAAGTATCTGTTTGTTGATAACGATATTGAGTTCTTCCTGGCAAAGTTCATAGCCGTTATCGACAAAGGGGAGAAAGAGTAATGTGGTGTCAATCCTGGTCAGTGAGATCTCAGGCAGGAGGGGTATAATATTTCCTTTAGCCACAGCTGTATGGGCCAGAATAAGTTTAATCGCCTCTTCGGCCTCTGCGGCTGGCAGTGAAACAGATGTTGCCTGTCCCGGCATAACGTGTTCTTCAGTGACGGGTTGTTGTGCTGCGGTCAGTTGACTTGCAACCCGCAGGAAAATCTTCGGCCTGATCTTAAAGGCGGGGCAAAAAAAGGCCAGAGGTTCATCCTGCCATTCAGGTTTAATCACCCGGGGAATATTCGTTCTCCTGATAAAATCAGCGAGGCTTTTGAGCTCAATTCCCGCAAAATCTCCATGCATACGCCAGAAGGGTAAATAGATTGCGCCAGGTTGGGACGACATGACGGTTGCAAAACCCACCGGTTGAAACTGACCATTTTGGTGGCGCCATGCCGTATCACAGTTTTGGCAGCAATGGATGATACTGGTCTTGTCTGAATCCATATCCCAACCGCAATTGGGGCATAGTGTCGGCAGCATCCGGGGATGCCAGCCTAAATTGGCCATGCGGATTGGCGCAAAGATATCTTTACCCTTTGGGAGTTTTGCAAGCTTATCCCCTGTAACCCCGTCAAGCACAATGGAGTCCTGCAGGATAAGGGGTTGGTAGATGGTGGCCAGGGTTTCGCCAATCCACTCCTGGTGGAGTACGGGTTGCATTTTCCGGTGAGGGGCGGGTGCGGCGTGGTTGATGGCATCCTGCCATTTCATTCGGTGCTTGAGATAGGTTGTGTCGATACTGTCTGAGGCAAATTGTAATTTCATGGCCTGAGGACGAACACCAAGTGTCGGCGGCAGGACATTCATCCCTGTAGCATTAACCGTGGTGTCGATAATTCGGTGATGTACCCCTGTGTAATCACAGGTAAATAGAGAGCCTTTAATCCTTAAATAAGGCACATGAATTAATTCACCCGCAATCTTCCTGTGGGGAAGAATATAACGGGCATGCCCCGCATCAAGAAAATGGCGGACACCGCACCAGGGGCATTCCAGGAGGGTATCCGTTTCCTGAATCTCCATTTCCCCGCCGCATTGTTCACATTTCCGTTCTATTATTATATTCAAGTTGTTTCGCTATGCATGGGTGGTGAATGGACATGAGTGACGGAAGAGAAAATGGAGAATATGACAGATACTAGAGCTTTTCTCCACAATGGTTACAGAATAAGGCGCCGGGGAGGTTCTCCTTTTGACATATTGGGCAGTTTTTAGGCCTGGGCCTCTCATCTGTCGGGTGACCACAGCGGGAACAGAATTTGGCGCTCGGGACAATGTTCTTATTGCAGTTGGCGCATTGTTTAAGCACCAGGATCTGATGCCCGCATAACGGACAGAAACGACAATCGGCCGGAATAGACCCCTGGCAGTCCGGACAGGTGGCCCTGGCACGTTCTGCTGATTCACGGCCGGCACTGTTATTCAGCATGGCCGGCATCATAAAGCCCATACCCATGCCCATGCCTTCTCCGGCACTCCCCTGGTTTTCAGCGGCCTTTTCCATGGCTGAGGCCGCTTTGAGTTTAATCAGTCTGTCCATATCCTTGATTACGGTGAGGCGGCCTTGATCATCAATGGATTTCTGCACCTCAGGCGGCGGTGTTATGGATGTGATATACAGGTTGGTAAGTTCTAAGCCAAAATGTCCAAAGTCTTCACGGAGCTTTTGTTGCAGTCCTGTGGATAAGGACTCATAGGTGCCCGGCAGATTGAAGATCGTATCAAGTTTTTTGCCTAGATAATCATTGAAGCGAGAGATGATGACGCGTTTCAGATATCCGCTGATTTCCTTGCTGGTGTATTTGCCCATGGTGCCGACCAGGGTGTTGATGAAGAGGATTGGCTGGGTAATCCGAATGTCAAAAACACCATGGGCCCGCAGACGAATGAGACCGAGTTCGGCATCTTTAAAGGCGACAGGATCACGGGTTCCCCATTTGAGGTTGGGAAACAGCTTCATATTGGCGAAATAGACTTCAGCCCGCAGAGGACTTTCCATCCCCCAGGGAATGGCTAATAATTTGGTAATGATGGGGATGTTTGCCGTCTTTAAGGTATGCATCCCTGGGCCGAAAACGTCGCCGGATTTTCCCTTGTAAAAGAGTGTTGCCGCCTGACTTTCCCGCACTGTAAGTTGTGCCCCGTACTTGATGTCGGTTGAACCATGCGCAGGAATTCTCTTGACCATCTCTTGGCCGGATTCATCAAACCACTCAATAATTTCAAGGAATAAACTTCCCATGTCTCACCCTCTCTCTCGTTGGCATAAGTTGAAAATCAATAGGGACTAAATGATAATTAATATACTGTATTGCCCATAAAATGTGGATTAAATTGACAACAATCCTTGTTGCTTAAGCGCCTATATGTTCTTCCCCTTGCAAATTTTAATAAATTTGTAAATAGTGCAGGGGGTTCTGGTTTAAACTAATGGAGGGTATGGCCATGCATAAAAAAGAGGGGTATCGGGAAAAAGTCGAGGGGGCAGTGGCTTTTCTTGAAGAGCAGACCGGGTTTGTTCCAGATATTATTATTGTTCTGGGGACGGGGCTCGGTGGTTTAGCTGAGGCTGTAGATGTTCATTTTGCTCTGGACTATGAAGCTATTCCAGGGTTCCCAAAATCCACGGTGCAGTCCCATGCCGGCAGACTTATTTTTGGTATGCTCTCGGGTAAACGAGTGGCGGTGCTCCAGGGCCGTTTTCACTATTATGAAGGATACTCAACCAAGGAAATTACCCTGCCCGTACGGGTGTTGAGTCTCCTCGGCGCACGCTTTCTTCTCGTCTCCAATGCCTCAGGCGGGCTTGATCCCTCATTTGCACCGGGTACCCTCATGGTCATTCAAGACCATATTAATTTCATTCCGGATAATCCTCTGCGGGGCGTCAATAT
>JAQIBE010000056.1 GCA_027859235.1 Desulfobulbaceae bacterium | reverse complement strand
GTTCATCATGCTTTGAGTCGGTAGTTGGTACAAACTTTTTAACATACCGACACTTCAATCCCATTTCTTTCATATGTCGAGCGACTCTAGTCCTGCTGACTTTTGAAAACTCTGAATCGCCATGAAGATCTGCAGTTAGCATCGGACTGCCAATCATACCCTTGTGCTGCTCATACAATTCATTTATTCGTGCCCTGAATCGTTCAGTCTCGACTTTTCGAGCTGATACCGGGGCATTCCGCCAATGGTAATAACCACTCTGGGAAACTTCTAATACATAGCACATCTTCTTCACCGGAAATGACGAGCGGTTTCTTTCTATGAATTGAAAGATCATTTCGGTGCCCTGCTGAAGATGGCCATGGCTTTTTTTAAGATGTCTCGCTCCATTTCAGCATCCTTGAGTTTCTTCTCAAGATCACGAATCTTCTGTTGCTGAAAGGTTAATGCCTCTCGCCCGTTGCCAGGAAAGGCAATCTCATCTTTGGCACGAAGCTCTCGCCGCCATCTATATAGAAGATCTTTGGATATACCGAGATTATCAGCCACACTGCTTATTGTGCGGCCTGGTTCGTCTGTTAACACCACCGCATTGCGCTTGAAGTCTGAGTCATACTTTCTTCGTTGTTGAACACTCATGATTTCCTCCTGTCATCGTTTTTTATCAATGACTTAACTGAGTGTCCACTTTTTCATAGCAGGTTCATAGGAATGTTAACCTAGGGTGAATTGAGAAATTCATGAGATTAAATGTGGCAATATTAATAGCTAAGAGTAATCGTTAAAAACGATCTTCATTGAGCTTTTTTGGAGTCTTCAACGCCTATATCACTAAGGATTAAGTAGAAGATGAGTCAAGCAAAGGCGACCCCTTTTTTCTCCTTCTTGGTAGCCATACCACCGTCTCTATTCAAAAAGACGCATAAATCCAGGTGCAGATGACCCTGCTTCCCAAATTGCTCTCCCCCATA
Source organism: Desulfobulbaceae bacterium (assembly GCA_027859235.1). GTDB lineage: Bacteria > Desulfobacterota > Desulfobulbia > Desulfobulbales > SURF-16 > JAJRUT01. The sequence continues at coordinate 8,867 of JAQIBE010000056.1, read as the reverse complement.
ACGACACACCCGTTAACCTTACCAACCGTCCTCAGCTGATTGCGGCGTATTCCTAGTTCCCGTGCAACTTGTACTGCAGGCTTACCAGATTCGTCCCTAAGCCTTATGGTTTCCAGCTTAACTCTTTGGTAAATTTCTTTCTCTTTTATATCAGACACCTCCTTAGAGAGGGATTACTCTTATCTTGGTGTCCGTGAAACCAGGGTGCTCCAACCCGTCCCCTTTTTCTAACTTTCTTTCGATTTAAACGGCCTCTCTTACCCTCCAAGGACACACGATTTTCATTTTCGTATTATTAGCCCTTGACAACTATCCCCCGCGCCCCCTAAAGAGAGTGTTACGTTATCAATAATCGTATTACCGACACTGGACCAGTGTCCACGAAAAACATAGAGTCCCATACCGCCTTTTACTGTGGAGATGGAAACTCATAAAAAAAACGACCTGAACAGCCGGAGTTAAGGCTTTAAGGTTCCAAGACACCAACAGGAGAAATACCCATGCATATGGCAGACGCGTTACTTTCACCCGCTGTGGGCACCACCATGTGGGCCGTCACCGCCGCCACCACGGCTTACTGTTCAACCAAGGTTCGCAAGAGCCTTGACGACCGCAAGATTCCCTTGATGGCGGTATTGGCCGCCTTCGTCTTTGCCGCCCAGATGATCAATTTCACCATTCCGGCCACCGGTTCCAGCGGCCACATTGGCGGCGGCCTTCTGCTCGCCATCCTCCTGGGGCCGCATGCCGCCTTTCTGGCCATCGCCTCGGTGCTGAGCGTCCAGGCCCTGTTCTTCGCCGACGGCGGGTTATTGGCCCTGGGCTGCAATATTTTTAACCTGGGAGTTTTTCCCTGCTTTATCGCCTACCCCCTGATCTACAAAAAAATTATCGGCAGCGATCCAACTTCGGGCCGCCTTTTAACCGCCAGCCTGATTGCCGCCGTGATCGGTCTGCAGCTTGGCGCCTTGGGGGTGGTCACGGAAACCACCCTCTCAGGTATTTCCGCACTGCCTTTTTCCTCCTTTGTCCTGCTCATGCAACCCATCCACCTGGCCATCGGTATCGTCGAGGGGGTAGTCACCGCCGGAGTCATTTCCTTCATCTGGCAGACCCGTCCCGAGATTCTGACAAGAGCGGCGGCCGATCAGCCCCTTGGCATGGTGCCGATCAAACCGATTCTGATCGGCCTGATCATGGCCACCGTTTTGACCGGCGGCGTCCTCTCCTGGTATGCATCTGAACATCCAGACGGCCTGGAATGGTCGATGTTCAAGGTTTCCGGCCATGAGGAGCTGCAAGCCCCGAGCGCCGGGGTGCATTCTAGTCTGGAAGGAGTGCAGGCAAAAACCGCCTTTTTGCCGGATTACGGCTTCAAGGAAACACCTGGAAATGACTCCGGCCGACTGGGCACCTCTGTGGCCGGTCTGGTCGGCGGCATGCTGGTCATGCTGCTGGGGGCAGGCATCGGTCTCGTTTTGAAAAAGCGGAATGCACCGATCCTCAGCAATCCATAGCAGCAGAAAATTTACTTCAAGCCAGCCAGGCAGGGAAAGGAATTTATCCCCGCCTGGCTTTTATTATGATGCACCTCACCGGAGAGTTGTTCTGATGTCTGCAAAAATAGATCGTGTCCTTTACGAAATCGGCCATATGGACAGCCTGGCCGAGGCAGACACCCCCCTGCACCGGCTCGATCCACGGGCCAATCTCCTGACCACAGCTGTCTTTATTGTTTGCGTGGTCTCCTTCGGCAGGTACGAGATCGCCCGCCTCTTGCCCTTCTTCCTCTACCCGGCCGTGCTGATCGGTCTGGGCGATCTTCCCCTGGGTTTCTTGCTCCGCAAGCTGCTGATCGTTTCCCCCTTTGTGATCTTCATCGGTATATTCAACCCCTGGCTGGATCGGACCGTTCTCCTGCAGCTGGGCGCCCTGGACATCAGCGGCGGCTGGCTGTCCTTCATCTCGCTGCTGCTCCGCTTCAGCCTCACCGTCGGTGCCGCCCTTGTGCTTATCGCCTCCACCGGCTTCACCACTATCTGCATGGGTCTGGAAAAGCTGGGTGCACCCAGGATATTCGCCGTCCAGCTCCTTCTGCTCTACCGTTATCTTTTCATCCTGCTCGACCAAGCCACCAGGATGATCCGGGCCCATGCCTTGCGTTCCTTCACCCGCAGGGGCCGAATCACCCTCCGTGTCTTCCTGCAGATGCTGGGCAACCTTCTGCTCCGCACCATTGATCGAGCGCAGCGCATCCACATGGCTATGCTCTCGCGCGGCTTTACCGGCGAGATACGAATCGTCAGGCAGTTCCGCTTCGGCCCTAAAGAGTTTTTTTTCATGTTTGGCTTCAGCGGACTCTTTATCCTCCTGCGTTTGACCGATGCCGTAAGTCTGCTGGGCCACCTGGCTCTGGGGGGCATCCGATGAGCCACCATATCGTAGAAGTCAAAGACCTGCAGTACCATTACCCGGACCAAACCCCGGCCCTAGGGGGCGTCTCCTTCCGGATCCACCACGGCGAGTCCGTGGCCATCGTCGGCGCCAACGGAGCAGGAAAGTCCACCCTGCTCCTGCACCTGAACGGCTACCTGACCCCCACAGCAGGGGAGGTGCGGATCGGTGACTTTCTGCTCACCCGTGACACCGTGCAGGATGTGCGGCGCACGGTGGGCATGGTCTTCCAGGATCCAGATGATCAGCTTTTCATGTCCACAGTCTTCGACGATGTGGCCTTCGGTCCCCTGAACCTGGGGCTCACCCCGAGCGAAGTCTCTGCCCGGGTAGAAAAGGCCCTGGAGACTGTGGGGGTGGCTCACCTCAAGAAGCGACCGCCCCACCGTCTTTCCGCCGGCCAGAAACGGCGGGTGGCCATCGCCTCGGTCCTCTCCATGAGCCCTGACATCCTGGTCATGGATGAACCTTCCGCAGGACTCGATCCCCGAGCCCGCTCCCAACTCATCTCAATACTCCAGACCTTCCACCACACAAAAATAATCGCCACCCATGACCTCGACATGGTCGTTGACCTCTGCGAGCGGACCATCGTCATGCACGAAGGGGTCATTAGCGCCGATGGTCCAACCATGGAGATCTTTGGCAATGATGAACTGCTGGCTGTCAGTTGCCTGGAAAAACCCCTGCGAATTCAGGGGTGCCCAGTATGCAGCCGAAGAAGTTGATGAGATGATACGTGCTGGATTTTTCAGGGATATGCTGGGTGATTGCGGCTATGAATTCAAGGGCCAAAAAAACTTCGACATTCTTCCTGGCAGCGCTATGGCACATCTTTGAACGGGAGAGGTTCGTATCCGATTGCTTCTATGAATTGCGCAAGAAGTCAACTGGCAGCGGCTATATGATGGGCTTCATGTATAGTTATTTCCTATTTGATTTATAGGCAATTATTGATATCTTAGGTCTGTTCATTTCATTAAACAAGGAAACTGCCATGCCGTTGAGCACCACACAATCATACTGAGAAAGCCATCACGGCAACCGGCCCGGTGCGGGTCGGCCCCCTTTTCGGCTTTTTCTGCCCATTTGCTGATCCTTCCCACCCATCAGGCTGCCCAGCCTGATGGAAGAAGAATCTCAGGGGCGAAAATTCGCCGGATTAACCTGTAGATTCCCAAAGGAGGATATCTCCATGTTTGAAGTAACCCCTGCTGCCTTGAGCAATATCAAGGATTATCTGCGTCAGCAAAAAATCGACTCCCCCATCCGGATTACTCTGATCTCCGGCGGCTGTAGCGGCCCCAGCTTGGGGCTAGCCATCGACGATGCCAAAGATCAGGACGATGAGTTTGACCATGACGGCGTCATCTTTGTAGTGGAGAGGACTCTCTTTGCCAGCTGCGGCAGGATCACCGTTGATTTTATCGAGAAGAGCACTGGCGGCTGCGGTGACAGTGGCGGTTTCCGTGTCAGCAGCGAAAAGTCCTTGAGTGCCGGCGGCTGTAGTTGTTCCTGTAGCTCGGGCTCCTGTGGCTAATGCCAGCAAAACAAAGACGATAAAGGAGAACAGCGATGAGCAGTTTTGAAATAAAGCCCTACCCCGAGATGTGGAAGGCTCTAGATATGGATGTGCCACGCTTTGACAAGATGCGCCTGATGATGGGCGACATGTATGCCAAGGCCTATCTCAGTCAGCCAAACCGGCCGGACGGCATGGCCTATTTTGACAATATGATCGCCGAAATCCACGGCGGCCGGGTCAAGGAGCTGCTGGCCGCCAAAACAGAGGGGCGGCCGGTGATCGGCACCTTCTGCGTCTATATTCCGGAGGAGATTGTCCTTGCGGCCGGCGGCATCTGCGTCGGCCTGTGCGGGGGCTCGCAGGGCTCGGTGCCGGATGCGGAAAAGATTCTACCCCGTAATATCTGTCCCATGGTGAAATCCGCCTTTGGCTTCAAGGCCGCCAGAATCTGCCCCTATTTCCAGGCCGTGGATTTCGTCTATGGAGAAACCACCTGCGATGCCAAGAAGAAGACCTGGGAGATCCTGGATAAGCTGGTGCCCACCTACGTCATGGAGATCCCCCAGTGCAAGAACCCCCGCGACATCGCCCTCTGGAATGAAGAGGTCAAGGATTTCAAGGCCAAGGTGGAAGAGGTGGCCGGCAAGACCATCAGCGAAACGGACCTGGCTGCTGCCATCAAGGTCATGAACAACAAGCGCCGCGCCCTCCAGAGGCTGAACTCCTTGCGCCATCATAACCCCACCCCCATCTCCGGAAAGGATGGCCTGCTCATTGAGCAGATCGCCTTTTATGACGAGCCGGTGCGCTTTACCGAGAAGGTCAATGATCTCTGCGATGAACTGGAGGTGCGCATTAAAAACGAGGTGGCGGTGCCCGCCACAGGCGCCACCCGCATCATGGTGGCCGGTACCCCCATGGCCCTGCCCAACTGGAAGATTCACACTCTGGTGGAAGGGGCGGGGGCGGTGATCGTCAATGAGGAGTCATGTATCGGCACCCGTTACTTCAAGGACCTTGTTGATGAGACGGTGACGGGCATGGACAATATGCTGGCCGCCCTCACCGATCGCTATAAGGAGATCGACTGCTCCTGCTTTACCCCCAACAACGAACGGATCACCCAGGTGATCAAGGAGTTCCGTGATTCGGGGGCCCAGGGTATTATCAATTACTCCCTGCAGTTCTGCCATACCTATAATATTGAGGAAATCCGCATCCGCCAGGCCTGCGAGGCCGAGTCCATCCCCTATATGTTTATCGAGTCGGATTATTCCCCCGAGGATATCGGCCAGCTGCAGACCAGGGTCGAAGCCTTTCTGGAACTGATAGGAGAATAGGCGATGTACATTGGCATTGATCTCGGCTCCCGCACCGTCAAGATGGCCGTGTGGGACGGTGAGCGGCTGCGGGATTACAAGATCGTCGAATCCGGTTTTGAGCCGCACCGGCAGGCGGAAAAGATGCTTAGCGGCCTCATGCCTAAGGCTGTGGTGACAACGGGTTATGGACGCCATATCGCCGCTGAATATTTTGCCGACGGTGTGATCACCGAGATCAAGGCCCACGCCGCCGGTATCTTTCATCATTTTCCAGACTGCACCACCATTGTTGATGTTGGCGGCCAGGACTCCAAGGTTATCGCCTTGAATGCGGCCGGCAAGGTCAGCAATTTTCAAATGAACGATAAATGTGCAGCCGGTACCGGTCGGTTTCTGGAGATTATGGCCGGTTCCCTGGCCTTCACCCTGGCGGAGTTCGGTGCGGCGGCCCTGGCGTCGGAGCAGGAGGTGCAGATCAACTCCATGTGCACGGTCTTTGCCGAGTCCGAGGTGATCTCCATGAAGAATCGCGGCATTCCGCGGGAACACATCGCCCGCGCCGTGCACAGCTCGGTGGCCGACCGGCTGGCCTCCATGCTGGCCCGCCTGGGCTATGGCGAGATGGTGGCCTTCTCAGGCGGCGTAGCCCGTAATCCTTGCATGGTGGCGCTGCTCCAGCAGAAACTGCCGGAGATCCAGGTGGTGGTGCCGGAGCTGCCCGATCTCACCGGTGCCCTGGGCGCGGCCCTCTACGCCGCGCAGGTGTCGTGATGACAGAGGCAAACCTGGAAATCCATCAGACCCGCCGTTTTGTTAAAGCCCTGCAGGTCATGCAGCGGGCCGACAAGAGCGGCCGCGATGCGGCGGGCCGGGCCGGGAAGATCATCGCCAGCCTGCAGCGCGATCCCCTCCATGACGAGGCGGAATGCAAACGCACCAAATATGGTGAGCTCCGCCTTCAGCATTGCCGCAAATATGATCTGGCCTGCGGTTACCGGCTCATCGGCCTCAAGCGTCAGGGCAGGCTCATCTTTGTCTATATCGGCAGCCATGACGACTGCCAGCGCTGGATCGAAAATAATCGGGAAAATCTTGAAGAGATCGACTCAAACCCGGTGCCGAGGGGGGAGGAGGATGCCGGCCCGTTTCTTTCTGGGTCCCCGGCCGCTGAACCTGAAAGGGACGAATATGAAGAACAGCTCATGGCTGGCCTTGATGAACAGATTCTCCGTGAGATTTTTTCTGGCCTTTGCTCGAAATGACAAGGAAATAATAATGTGTGTGCCTGAGGATTGTGAAATGCGAATGCTTGCTGAAATGTTCCCTGAATTTACTGACATGCTGGCCAATATGGATACCCTGCTTGCCGATAAGCGGCCGGTGGATGAGAAGACCTGCCAGCTCATCTGTTTTGCCCTGTCCATCAAGGGGCGATCAAAGCCCTGCGTGCTCAAGCATTTCAAAGGTGCCCTTGATGCCGGGGCCGCGATGGAGGAATTAAATTGGATATTTGCCCTCACCATGCGGGAGGCGGCCGGGGTGGATGACTGCTGGACCCATGATGTGATCGGCGAGTGGCAGGAGATTGCCAGGGATAAGGTCAGCTGTGAGTGCCAGAAATGAAAGGGAAGATTGACAGTAAACAGTATCTGACCATGTGTCTGGGGGAATGCTTCGGCACCTTTCTGCTGGTCTTCATCGGGACCGCTTCGGCAGCAGTGGCCGTCCTCTTCGGGGCCTTCAGCGGTCTCCTACAGGCAGCCCTGGTCTGGGGTGTCGGCGTAACCCTGGCCATCTACGCCACCCGCCACATCTCCTGCGCCCATCTCAATCCGGCCGTGTCTCTGGCCATGGTTATAGCCAAGAGGATGGACAGCCGTTTGCTGCCAGGTTATTGGCTGGCTCAGCTTGTTGGCAGTATTATCGCTGGGGCTGCGGTCCTCCTGCTCTTTGGCGATGTTATCAGCCAGTATGAGGCGGCCCAGGCCATCACCAGGGGCGGGCCGGAATCAATCAAGACCGCCATGATGTTCGGCGAGTATTTCCCTAATCCTGCTAAATGGTACCCTGTTTGAACTTTCTCTATCCCTGGCCATGCTGGTGGAGGCAATGGGGACCTTTCTGCTGATCACTATGATTTTTTCTCTCACCGAGGGCTGTAATATCGGTAAGCCTTCCGAGACCATGGCCCCTGTCTTCATCGGTGCCACGGTCACCGTGCTCATCGCCCTCTTTGCCCCCTTGACCCAATGCGGCATCAATCCGGCCCGGGATCTTGGCCCCAGGTTGGTGGCCTGGCTATCCGGCTGGGATACCATTGCCATTCCCGGCCCCCATAGCGGATTTTTCTGGGTCTATATCCGGGCGCCATTGCTGGGCGGGACTATGGCCGCCCTCTGTTTCCGATTCGTTGTTACGCCCTTGATGGGTGGCAAGCAGGATGATTCCTGTGGGTGCTCGGTGGAGCAAGGCCATGGACACTCCGCAACATCCTGACACTCCTTGTCAAGAGGCACCCCTTGCCGAAACTGTGCATTTATCGCAACTGAAAGCGTACCGGGACCTTAACCCACATCTCATGGCGATTGCCGCCGATGGTTCCGGCCCTAAAACGCCAGCGACGCACGGCCTTCAGAGCGGCTTGATCCAGCACAGGGTGGCCGCTTGAGGTGAAAATGTTAAGCTCTGCTACCTCTCCGGTAGCGTCAATAAAGGCCTCCAGGAGTACGACTCCTTCAAGGCCGCGGCGCCGGGCCAGGCGTGGGTATTCCGGGGGCGGGTTGACCTGGTACAAGGGTGAAGCCTGTTGAATGACATGGGCAGCATTCTCCTTGCGACGTTCATCTTGGGCCTCAATTTCCAGAGATGAAACCACATTTTCACGAGATTTGTTTTCTGCAGGGGCAGACGGCGGCACAGGTGGTAAGACAACGCTCGGTGCTTGCTGTTTGCTTTGAGACTTTTGGGGGAACATTTCCCGGGCAATCGGTGCTGGTTTGCTGGCCAGCTGAACCATGGGTGGCGGTTCAAGATGTGTGGGTTCCGGTTTAGCTTGTGCGACAACCGCTTCCTTTTTTTCGGGATTCTCTAGCTGTTTTGGTGGCACTGGAGGCTCCTTGGCCACAACCCTTGTCCCCAGAGACACGGCGATACGCTGTACAGGCAGAGGCGTGGCCAGGGTTGACTGGCCCTGGTGCAGTTGCCAGGACAGGGCCGCGCCATGAAGAATTAGAGCCAGCAGGCCGGCCGACAGCAGTCGTTGTCTGGTTCCCTTCATCGTAAGGTTTCCGCCATTTCAGCCTGCAGGGAGATACGCGTCAGGCCCGCCTGCTTGATGCGGTCCAGCACCTGGAACAGCTCCTGGTAGGACACCGATTTATCCGCGAATATCTGGACATCAGGGGCTTGAGCGTCCTGCTCTGTTCCTTTTTTCATCTTCAATCTCGCGCTCAGAAATTCCAGACTGACCGGCTCTTCATCAACAAAGAGAACCACGCCCTGGCCAGCAGCTTGGATAGTGACACTGATACCCTCCCGTGTTTCCAGGGCAGCGCTGCCGGACTGGG
>JAQIBE010000255.1 GCA_027859235.1 Desulfobulbaceae bacterium | reverse complement strand
CAAACCTCGCAGCCATTCTGCAGGAAAGTGTGAGAGAGTCCGATATTGTGATCCGCTTTGGGGGTGAGGAGTTCCTCATTCTCCTTGTCGATGTTGATGAAAATCAAACCCCGAAGGTGGCTGAAAAGATTCGGGCTGCCGTGGAAGACTACACCTTCCAACTCCCAGGCACAGACATTAAAAAGACATTAAGTATTGGCACCGCAGAATTCCTATATCCTGGGGTCAAGGGTGTCTGGGAGGTCATAAAGCAGGCGGACGTGGCCCTGTATAAGGCCAAGGATTCCGGCCGGAATCAAGTGGTCGTGTTTAGCCCAGAATTATGGCCGGAGAAATCCTATTAGAAGATATACACCATTATGGTAATTTTATGACCCAGCCCCTTACCTTTACCGATGCCTGCAAACGCCTCCAGGCCTTCGGGCTTAAAGCCGAACATATCTATCTCATGGACTTAGCCCTGCTTGCGGAAATGGCCTGGGCGGATGGTACTGTTCAACCCGTAGAGGAAGATCTCCTCATTGATTACCTGGATCAGCATATTAAGAACATAAACCAAATGGCAGGTTTTAACGTTTTATCAGCAAAAGAGGGCCTCTCTTTTGCTAAATCACTTTTGACATCACCCCCATCCCCGGAACTTATCAAGGCCATCCATCAAATCATAAGGGGCCTGTGTCAGCATAAAGATTCAGAATCGGTAAGCCAACAAAAGACCCGTATCCTCAACGCATGCATGGATATCGGGGCAAGCGCTGTGACAAAATATCCGTACGGGTTAAGAGAACGATTCACGGAAGAAGAGAAACAATGTTATCTTAAAATAGCGGACCTCTTTTACACAGACAATCACGCATAATCACAGCCACACGCCTCTTTGTGACGGCTTGACAACAGACCGGGCAAGTAAGGATGAAAACGTTGCACCTGAGATCTCCCTGGCACCAAGGCTCATTAAGTGCGGACTATTCATCTGACAGTCAATCACGTCAAAATCATACCCTTTGAGCCTGGCAACCAGGTGGGCAAAAGCCACCTTTGAACTATCCGCAACCCGGCTGAACATCGACTCTCCGAAAAAGACACCCCCGATGGCAACGCCGTACAAACCGCCGACAAGTTGTGAATCCCGCCAGCATTCAACCGAATGGGCCCAACCCTGCTCATGCAATGCACAGTAAGCCTCGATCATGTCCTTAACAATCCACGTACCAGCATGGTCTCTGCGCGGTCCGGCACAGGCCTGAATCACACCTCTGAAATCCTGATCAAAGGTGACGGAGAACTTCCCCTGTTTGAGGGTACGGGCCAGCCGTCTGGAGCAATGGAAATCATCAGGAAAGAGAACCATACGGGGATCTGGGGACCACCAAAGGATGGGATCCCCTTCAGAATACCAGGGAAAAATCCCCCGGGAATAAGCCAGCACTAACCGCTCTGCAGACAAATCACCGCCCACTGCCAACAGGCCGCCATCACCAGCTAAAGCAACTGGAGGGAATACAAGCTCTTCACCTAATTCAAAAATCATAGCAAATGAGACCCCGCCAAAACTTGACACCACCCTGATGGGCAGATACAGTACAATTTAGAATTTAGGTTACTTAGCCCTTTAGTCTGTAAGATATTAGATTATCCCTACGACTCTAAAGCAGTTCACTAACAGTCTAAACAACTACAGACTATCACCCACACCATAAAATCATGGATAAAAAAACTCAACGCTGTCCCTACTGCCAGGAAGATATTTATGTCAACGCCATTGTCTGCCGCTACTGTAGACGTGACCTGCCACCCGACATTCCACCCCTGCGCCCAACAGAACCGACATGGATCCCTCTCCTTATCGGCGCCGCCCTGGTGATTGGCGTTACCACCCTCCTGCGGTCGAACCTTGGCACCGGTACAACGGTAGAAGAAGATCCTCACGAGTAAAGATAAGCAGAAATTATTTTTGGCCCACAAGGAGTATGAACCCACCATACTCACTTCCACCCGGCCGGGACTGTTCCATTGCAATAACCTCACCTGGACGCTGAAACAGTGACGCCCGCTCTTCCACCACTATCAACCCTGCCTCTGTAAGCCAGGCGGCAATCTGGGCAACTTCATAAAAATGCGTATGCTGGTAGAAGGGGTGACCATCCTCCCTCTTCATTCGTAATGATTTCCCCCACGGACTTTCCCGGGGCACCATACCCAGCACCAGGTGACCTCCAGGTTTTAATACCCGTGCGATCTCCCGAATAACCAGATCAGGCTGTTCCGTAAAACAAAGGGTGAAAAGCAGAAAGACCGTGGCCACTGAAGCGGACTGCACAGGCAGCATTTCAGCGACACCCTGACATACGCCTGGAAGCCGTTTCTCCGCCAAGACAAGCGCCCCAAAAGCCGGGTCAATGCCAACAGAGACACCAAGTTCCCTGGCAAACCTCCCAGGCCCGACCCCAACTTCAATGCGCGGTTTCCCGAGCGGGGTTACCAGCTCCTGCAAGGCGCCAAGTTCAATGGCAAAGAGAAGACTATCAGCAAACCAGCTGTCATACTCCTCGGCTTGATCATGAAAAACCTGGGCTCCCTGAGGCAGAACTGGGGGTATTGAGCCGACCATTGTTAACTCCCTGAATATTTTCCTCTGTTACTCTTGAAAACATACCCCTTCCCTCTCCGCAAGTCTACAAACTAACAGACTAAAAAAGCAGCATCGTGTATCATTATTTCATCATGCAAACTACGACATTTCAACGTTCCCTCGAGGATAAAGATCACTTCACCCTCACCTTTGAACTGGTGCCTGGCAGGGGAAGCCGCACCACGGTTCACGCCAAGGCCCTGGCCCTGGCCCGGGACATGGTCATGGACGGACGGATCTGCGCCGTCTCCATCACGGATAATGCCGGGGGGTATGCGACCCTGGCGCCGGATGTCATCGGCCAGGAGATTATGGAGCTTGGCATGGATGTCATCAGCCATTTTTCCTGCAAAGATAAAAACCGTAATAAAATGGAGAGCTCGCTCTATGGGTGGGACCGCATTGGTCTGTGCAATCTTCTCGTTATCACCGGAGATTACCCCCAGAAAGGGTATTGCGGCCACCCGAAGCCGGTGTTTGACCTGGACTCCGTCCATGTCATTGACCTGCTCACCGGACTCAACACAGGCAGTGCCAGTGGTCCTGCCACCTCTTTTTATATCGGCGTGGCCATTTCCCCGTTCAAATACCACGAAGCAGAGCTTGCCATGCAATACCTCAAGCTGCAGCGCAAGATCAATACCGGGGCCCATTTCGGCATCAGCCAGCTCGGCTTTGACTGTCGGAAATACCACGAGCTGATTCAATACCGGGGGCAACTCGCAGCCGACTTCCCCATCCTGGGCAATGTCTTCCTGCCCAATCTTGGCGTAGCCAAGCTGATGCATGGGGGGAACATCCCCGGCTGCATTATGCCGGACAACCTCCTGGCCACCATCAAGGATGAAAGCAAATCCGCTGACAAGGGCAAACAGGCGCGTCTTGAGCGTGGCGCCAGTCAACTGGCCATTATGCGCGGCCTCGGCTATGACGGGGCCCATATCGGCGGGCCGGGTCTGACCATGGAAGACCTTAATTTTCTCCTGACCGAGGCGGAGCAGCTCCTCCCCAGATGGCAGGATCTGGCCCGCAGCTTCAGCCATGAACCAGACCATGGGTTTTATTATTTCACCAGCGGCGCACACACCGGCAACAGCGTTTCACCAAGCCCCAAGTCACCGAAAAAACGCCAGTCCCCCCTCTTTCATTTCAACCAGTTCATTCATGACCAGGCCTTTGCTGAGCAAGGGACGCTCTACCCACTCGCCCAAAAGGGCTGTCTAACCATTGAGCACACGATTTTCAGGCGCCCGCTTTTCTGGCTTGAAAATCTGTCAAAATCCATCCTCTTTTCCTGCCGGAATTGCGGCGACTGTACCTTGGATCATTACGGCTATCTCTGCCCGCAATCCGGTTGCGCCAAGTATTTGCTCAATGGCCCCTGCGGCGGCTCAAGCGACGGCTGGTGTGAGGTGTATCCACGCCTTAAACGCTGCCATTATGTCCTGGCCTATGAACGCTTGAAATCCAGAGGCAGTGTGGAGGATTTCGGTCAGGGTTTTACCCCGCCACGGGACTGGTCACTCCAGGACCAGTCCTCCTGGGTGCATTTTTACAAGGGGATTGATAACACCCACAGGGATTGCCGCAAACCATGAGGATGAACATA
>JAQIBE010000053.1 GCA_027859235.1 Desulfobulbaceae bacterium | reverse complement strand
CTTAACCCCGAAGGTCCGATTATTTCGGAATAACATAAAATCATGGCCCACTTCCCTTCTCCCTTCAAAACCAGCAAAGATCTTATCCTGGCCTCTGGTTCCCCTCGGCGGCAGGAATTTTTCAGGCAACTTGGACTCCGGTTTCAGGTGATCTGTTGCGAACTTGACGAGACCCCTCTGGCGGAGGAATCCCCCCAAACCTATGTTGCCCGCCTTGCCTTGGCCAAGGCCCATGGGGTGGCCCGTGAATATCCTGATGCGGTGGTAGTGGGGGCTGATACCTCGGTGGTTTTTGAAAATGAAATTCTGGGGAAGCCCCGTGATGCCCGCCATGGTTTGCAGATGCTCCGGCAGCTGCGTGGCGCAGCCCATGAGGTTGTGACTGGTTTTGCTGTGGTGCATGGCGACAAACAGCAGGTGCAGACGGTAACCAGCATCGTGCGGTTTCATGACTTTACAGATGCGGTGCTGCAGGCCTATGTCGCCAGCGGTGATGGATCTGATAAGGCCGGGGGGTATGGAATGCAGAGTGGCGGAGCCTTCCTCGTGCGTGAGATCACAGGCTCCTTCTCCAATGTTATTGGTCTGCCCATGACCGAACTGGTGCAGATGCTTCTCGGTTTTGAGGCTATTGAGCCAAGCTGTACATCTTAGAGATATCCCCGACCTGCAGGAATAGCTTGGCAATAGTGGTGAGCATGGACAATCTGTTCTCCCTCACCTGGGGATCTTCCGCCATCACCATGACTTCATCAAAGAAACGGTCGATGTCCCCTTTTAAGACAAGCATCCCGGTTAATGCCTGACCATATTCTTTATTTTCAAGGTGGGGGGTGCAGCTTGCAATCACGCTGGTGAGGGTCTGGTAGAGTCTTTTCTCGCTGACGTCGCTGAGTAAATCCGGATTGATAATGGTTGATTCGTGATCCTTAATGATGTTCGTCACCCGCTTAAACGCACCTGCCAACTCGTCAAAAGACTCATGGTTGGCAATGTGGAGGAGGGCATCAATGCGTTTACGGCAGTCGGTGATGTCGTCAAAACCCACAGCGAGTGCCGCTTCTGCCGCCTCTAGGCCGATTCCGCGGTTGCTCATGTCGTTGGCGTAGCGTGTTTTGAGAAAGGTGACGATACTGCTTACCGTTTGGGCTGTGTCACACTCAAGTTTGTCATCGTACAGTTCAAGACCATGGGTGAAGAGATCTTTCAGGGAAAGGTTCCAGCCGTTCTCTTCAATGATGTGGATGAGTGCCAGGCCATGGCGGCGTAAGCCGTAAGGGTCTGTGGCGCCTGTGGGAATTTTGCCAAGCCCGAAACAGCCTGCCATGGTGTCGATGCGGTCGGCGATGGAGAGGAATGCGCCGATGGCGGACGAAGGTAATTCGCTTCCTGCCCGTAACGGCCTGTAATGGTCTTCAATACCATCGGCAACGGCTGAACTCTCCCCGCCGTTCAGGGCATACTGCTTGCCCATTACCCCTTGCAGGGATGGGAATTCACCCACCATGTCTGAGACAAGGTCGGCCTTGCACAGTTCAGCGGCTCTCTTGGTGTCGGTGATGAGGGAGGGATTCACGGATTCGGCAATGGCTGCGGCTAGGGCGCCAATGCGGGCTGATTTTTCCGCCATGGTTCCAAGGTTTGCCTGGAAGACAACACCGCTCAGGCGCGGGATAAAATCCTCGAGCCTGTATTTCTTGTCTGCATTAAAGAAAAAGAGACCGTCTTCGAGGCGGGCACGGAGAACACGTTGATGTCCCTCCCTTGATAAGGTCTCATCTCTCACCCTGGTGTTGTTGACAGCGACAAAATAGGGCAGGAGATTGCCTTTGTCATCCGCCACGGTGAAATATTTCTGGTGACTCTTCATGGAGGTGGTGAGCACTTCCTGTGGCAGATTAAGGAATTTTTCGTCAAATTTGCCACAGATGGCATTGGGGAATTCGACGAGGTTCGTGACGGTGTCCAGCAACTCCTCGTCAAGGACTACCTGCCCGCCACTGCTGGCGGCAACCGTCATGACCTGGCGGCGGATGCTTTCTTTACGTTCATGCTGGTTCACCACAACATTCAGC
This sequence comes from Desulfobulbaceae bacterium, assembly GCA_027859235.1. Lineage (GTDB taxonomy): Bacteria > Desulfobacterota > Desulfobulbia > Desulfobulbales > SURF-16 > JAJRUT01. The sequence goes on along the minus strand of JAQIBE010000053.1, from coordinate 6,612 downwards.
GCCTCCATGGTTTGGAGGTAATGGCTGATGGAGTTTACCGGAACAGTTTGGGGGCTATGGAAGCGATGGCCGCGGGTGGTGTTGGTGGCCTTGAGCCCTTCGAGGTCGATGTCCAGGGTGTGGCCGTCAAACAATGCCAGGATCCATTGCAGGGGTCTGGCAAAAGTGATGGTCTGGTCTGCCCAGCGCATGGATTTTGGAAAGGGGATGGACAGGATGAGCTCCGGGATGAACTGACTGAGCAGGTCAGCGGTTTCTTCACCCTTGATTTCCTGGACGACCATGAGGTATTCGCCCTTGTCCGTCTTGACGATCTGAATGTCCTCAACCTTGGCCCCCCTTGATTGAGCAAAGCCGATGGCCGCCTTGGTGGGCTGATTGTCTTTGTCGAACCCTGCCTGCTTTGGCGGCCCTGTCACTTCTTTGGACTGATCCTGTTGTTGCTTTGGTAAACCGGTAACCATGACCGTTAGCCTGCGCGGCGTGGCAAGGGTGGTAATTTTCCCAAAGTCCAGATTGCTCGATTCGAGATGTCTGGTCAGCCTCTGTTTGAGATGGTCAAGGGCGGGATTGATATAGCCTGCCGGTATTTCTTCTGTGCCGATTTCGAGGAGGAGTTCTTGTGTCATGGTGAGTCAGCTATGAAAAGGATTAGTAATTTAAGAGGGGGAAAAGATACTCGATTTACACGAAATTCCCCAGGGAAATGTGCTAGTTCTCTTCACTGGCGATAGTGGCGAAGGTTGAGAACCCTTCTGCCAGATTTTCCACAGTGACCTGAAACCAGCTGATGGCCTTATTGGCTTCAAGGGCTACGCCAAGGTCTTTTGCAAGTTGTTCTGCTGAGAGGATCTGTTGTGCAAGGGGCGGATGACCCGCCTCATAGGTAACATCATGGCTCAGGATACCGTCCACCAGGTCGATGAGATCCTCAAGCCAGAGGAAGCGCTCAAAGCGGACGCAGATAATGGCATTGCCCCAATGCCCTAAAGAGTGGGGAAGGCCCGTGGCTGTGGATTTGATGCCCGGGGGAGAGATCGGGACTCTGATTTCCAGAGTCAGGTCATCGGTTGAATCGTAGGAGCCGTTCATCTTGCAGCGGTATTCGCTGGCAATACCGTTCGCTTGTTTATTATGCAGGAAGTACGGAAATTCCATTTCAATATGGGCCTGCTCTGCCTCCAGCTTGCTCTTCATCTCTTCAAGGATTTGATGGAAGGAGGCCAGGGTGATTTCCCCATGAAACTTGTTCAATATTTCAATGAACCGACTCATGTGGGTTCCTTTGAAATGGTGGGGCAGGTTCACTGACATATTCACCGTGGCCACGGAATGCTGCTTTTGGTGAGCCTTGTCAAGCACGGTGATGGGGTAGGATATGTCTTTGACGCCCACCTTCTCAATGGCAATTCGGCGATGATCTTCCTGGTTCTGTATATCTTTCATGGGGAGGTTCTTGGGCGATGCGTTTACTGTAGATGCTTTTTTACCGCAGCAAGAAGCTCGGTCAGGTCTGCTGATTTAACGATGAAGTCATCGGAGGCCCAGGATGATAAGTCCTGTTTGAACTCAGAAAAGGCAGAACTCAGAATGACGGGCATTGTTGGATGTTTTTCCTTCATGCAGCGCAGGGTTTCAATTCCATTGGTGCCAGGCATGTTAATGTCGAGGATGACAAGGTCTGGTTTGATAATGTCCAGGGTGTTCATGGCGTCATCACCGGACAGGGCTGAGTGGACCTCATATCCTGCTTCATCCAGTTCGTCACGGTAGACGAGCTGGATGGACTCTTCATCATCAACAACTAAGATCTTTTTCATGGTGATGCCTCATGGTTGTTCAGGCCTAGTGACTGGGATGCATGTATTAACAGTAGGAGTAACAAATTTATTATAAACGGATTCCCTAATTTTCTACAGATAATTACATAAAAATAAATAGTAGGACCTTAAATTTTCGCTTCGCGCAGAAACTTTGCCGCATCTTCTGGGGGGGTTGGGTTGATGTAGAACCCTGAACCCCATTCAAAACCCGCCATATTGGTGAGTTTCGGCATGATTTCAAAATGATAATGGTAATGCTTTAGCTCTGGAGAGCGCAGGGGGGAGGTGTGCAGGACAAAGTTGTACGGAACATTGGGGATGCACACTTCCAGGCGACGCATGGCTTCAGAGAAGATCTCGCTCAATGACAGGAGCATTGCCGATGATTCCGTTGAATACTTGCTGGAATGTTGTTTCGGAAGCACCCACATCTCAAAGGGCGAGCGGGGGGCATAGGGTGTAATCACGATGAAATGTTCGTTCTCGCACACCAGCCGTTCCCGGCCCTGCAGCTCCTGGCGGATAATGTCACAGTACACGCATCGTTCTTTATACTGATAGTACGACAGGGCACCGGCCAGTTCAGAAACCACCATTCTGGGGAGAATGGGAAGCGCTACAAGTTGTGAGTGGGAATGTTCAAGGGATGCACCAGCGGCCCGGCCATGATTTTTGAAAATCATGACATATTTAAAACGTTTATCTTTTTTTAGATCCAGGAGGCGGTCGCGGAACGCCGTGAATATCTTCACCATTCTCGCCGGGGGAAGGCTGGAGAAGAACTCATTATGGTTTGGGGTTTCAACCAATACTTCGTGGGCGCCAATGCCGTTCATCTTGTCGTAAAGACCTTCACCTTCTTTTTTAAGATCTCCTTCAATAACAAGGGCGGGGTATTTATTGGGCACAACACGCAGGTCCCAGCCCGGGGTATTAGGGCGCCTCCCCTCGGGGCCATAACTGAGGACTTCGTTTGGGGTTGTTTTTTCATTACCTGGACACAGGGGGCAAAATCCGCCCTTGGTGCTCGGTTCACTGATTATGAAATCAGTAGGGCGTTTCCCCCTTTCGGTGGCAATAATAATCCAACGTCCTAAAACAGGGTCTTTTCGTAACTCCGGCATGGTAATCCTTTAAGGCGTTATCCGGTTTATGAATAGAGACAGGAGGTCTCGACTCAACCTTGGCCTTTCTCAGAGTTTTCCTGGGCTGTTTTGCATTTGATGCACCGGCTGGTAACAGGCCGGGCTTCTAAGCGTTTTTCGCCGATCTCCGCACCGCAGTCTTCGCAAAGACCAAAAGACTCATCTTCTATGCGTTCAGAGGCCTGTTTTATTTTATTCAGAAGCTTGCGCTCACGGTCACGGAGGCGAAGTTCAAAGTTGCGGTCACTTTCAGCCGAAGCCCGGTCCGTAGGGTCAGGGAAGTTGCTGGAGTTATCAGTCATGTCTGTTAAGGTTTTATCGGCACCTTTAAGAATATCTTGGGACAGTTGTTCAAGCTTGTCCTTATAGTAGGCCAGTTTGTCTTGGTCCATGGTATAGCTCCTGTTATACTTTTTAAAAGTCTCTATGGATTAAAAAAGGTACTATTAGTTTGGCAGTATTTGGCTGATGGTGCAAGTTGTCTTGTTATTTTATCTAATTTTTCCAACACGTTGTCAGGTCAAGAGCCTACGCGCCGGATGCTGCTGTTTGGTCTTTAGTTTCTGGTGTAGGTTCCGCTTTTCCCACCTGATTTCTTAAGTAAGCAGATGTTTGAAATAAGCATGGATTTATCCACGGCCTTGCACATGTCATAAATCGTTAACGCGGCAATGGAGACCGCGGTCAAGGCTTCCATTTCCACCCCTGTTTTCCCTGTAATCCCCACCGTGGCATTGACTGTAATAGAGGAGCTGGAGTCATCCATTACGAATTCAATATCTGCCTTCGTGATGGGGAGCGGGTGGGTTAAGGGGATCAGGTCGTCCACCTTTTTGGAGGCCATTATCCCTGCCAGCCTTGCCACGCCGAGAACATCACCCTTCTTGATACTGCCTTTCTGGATGAGTTTGTAACATTCCGGGGTCATGCTGATGCGGCCTGTGGCCGTAGCTTGTCTGGTGGTGTCTTGCTTTTGGCTGACATCCACCATACGTGCATTGCCCGAATCATCAAAATGGGTGAATGTGGCATCACTAGTCATCTTTGCCTCCGTGGAATAAACGGGAGAAAAAGCCATCGTCAGATTCTTTGGCGGCTTCTATTTCTGCAAATTCTTTGAGGAGTTCCTGCTGACGCTTGGTGAGCTTTTCAGGGATGATGATTTTGGTTTCGATAACCATGTCTCCTTTGGAGCTATTCCGCAGGCTGGGGACACCTTCGCCTTCTATCTTGAACGATTGGCCTGGTTGGGTTCCTTTGGGAAATGTAAAGGATGTTTCACCGTTAATAGTGGGGATGTCAACAGTGCAGCCCAGTGTTGCCTGGGCCATGGAGAGGGGATATTCGCAGTAAATATAATCTCCCTCACGCTGGAAGAATTCATGCTTTTGGACATGGATAATCACGTAGAGGTCCCCTGTCGGCCCACCTTTACGACCACCTTCACCTTCACCCCGTAAACGCATACGGGCGCCGGTATCAACGCCTGCGGGTATTTTCAGGGAAACCGTCTTGTCCTTATTGACAAGTCCTGCGCCCATACAATCACCACAGGGCTCCTTGATAATTTGTCCCTGGCCGCGACATTCCGGGCACGGGGTCTGCACCCTGAAGAAGCCCTGGGAGCGCGTAACCTGTCCGGTGCCTCTGCAGGTGGAACAGGTTTCTGGTTGATAGCCTGGGCGAACACCACTCCCTTCACAGGTCCAGCAGGTATCCCGCTTGTTGAGGGTGACCTCTTGCTCGGTGCCGTGCACCGCTTCCATAAAGGTTATATTGAGGTCGTAACGTAAATCAGCACCCTTAACTGGGCCGTGCTGTTCTCGTCTGGTGCCGCCAAAGCCAAAGAGGTCGCCAAAGACATCGCCAAAGCCGGAGAACATATCTTCAAAGCCACCTTGACCAGCACCGCCCTGCAGCCCGGCTTTGCCATATTGGTCATAAACTTGACGCTTTTGGCTGTCGCTGAGCACTTCATAGGCTTCAGCTGCGGCTTTAAAGTTGTTTTCAGCCACGGTATCACCTGGATTGCGGTCAGGGTGATACTGCATGGCCTTCTTGCGGTAGGCTTTTTTGATCTCGTTAGCTGTGGCTGATTTGCCAACACCGAGGGTTTCGTAAAATTCTTGATCCATGGGGAAGTGCTACGGGGAGGGGGTTACGGGAAAGTGAGTTATTCCCTTTAGTTAAAGATGTCTAAAGCCAAGGGCATAACTAAATGCGGTTCCATCTCTTTGGCAATGGTGTGCAGAGAGATGGCTGTGTCTATAGCAATTAATTTGCGGTTTCTTCGCTTACTTCAGTTACATCTTCTTCCTTTTCTTCAACAGGGGGCTGACCAAGGGTATTAATGTTGTCAAAGGTGACGGAGCCGTTGGCAATTTCCCTGAGGGTCATTACGGTTTCCTTATTCTTGCCTTTGGCAAGATATGGTTGCCCTTTTCTATGCTGCTTGATGCGGGCAACCCCAAGATGAACAAGGGAAAAACGATTTGCATTACCAATTCGACTCAAACAGTCTTCAACTGTGATTCGTGCCATGTGGAGATTTCCTCTGGAAGTATTTCAATATGTCTGTGTAACGTAATATGCTGAAATCAATATAAAAAGTAAAAAATGGCGTATTTCTCATGCCAGAACCTCATCAATATATACATCTTTTCTAGTTTGGCAAGATGTTTCTCCCTATTTTCTGAAGATAGTCTGGTTCTCTAGTTTGCTGCTGGCATGGGCGTGAACTAATGGATTAAAGGCCCCTGTGGGTGATCCTGTGTTGAGTATTAGGCTGTAACATAAAGATCTCTTTCGGTATTTTTGTAGCCAAACGCAAAGCTAAGACGCCTTTTTCCTGTGAACCGGTGTGTGTGCGAGCCTAGCGGAAGTGTTCTTGGGGTAAGACCCGTATGGGTGGTGGTGGTGTGGAGAGGGCGAAAAACCCGTCCTTGGCCGATTTGCTGTGTGTGGTAAGGCTCCTGTAAAAGGACAATTTGTTCTGGGGCAGCTTGGGAGGGGAGTGGTGAAACGGAAAATGCATTAAGAAAATGGAGCGGACAACGGGATTCGAACCCGCGACACCAAGCTTGGGAAGCTTGTACTCTACCAACTGAGCTATGTCCGCTTTCAGGTATAAGGTCCCATGTTTAAAGGGCTTGTGGTCGAGTGGGTCGCTAACTCTCTTTTGGGTTTAGGCAATAAAATAAGGGGACTTAGGAAATAAAATTTATCTAGGGGGAGCATAAGCGTGAATCTTAACGTCGTATCGTTCTCTCATTTTCTCCGTTTTATGTCCACCAATTTTCTTATCCTCAGCGTCTGATACTCCTTTTTTCTTGAGATCGTGGAGTGTCCAAAACTTATGGTCTACCCCTGCCTCATCCATTTTTTTTCGCAACCTTGCCATTGGCGGAAGGCCCCGGTATCAGCTCGAAAAGTCGAGACTGAACGATTCAGGGCACGAATAAATGAATTGTATGAGCAGCACAAGGGCATGATTGGCAGTCCGATGCTAACAGCAGATCTTCATGACGATTCAGAGTTTTCAAAAGTCAGCAGGACTAGAGTCGCTCGACATATGAAAGAAATGGGATTGAAGTGTCGGTATGTTAAAAAGTTTGTACCAACTACCGACTCAAAGCATGATGAAC
>JAQIBE010000185.1 GCA_027859235.1 Desulfobulbaceae bacterium | reverse complement strand
ACCTGCGGCCGTCCCTGTTCCGTATTGGTCACGACAATATCCGCCAGACAGGATGCCCCGCCCACAAGACGGGCAACCGCCTCCTTACAGGCCAGCCGGCCGCCAAGCCATTCACGCCTGCGCTTCATAAAGGTAAACTGTTTATAATGGCGAAGCTCTTCCGGGGCTAAGATGGCCCGGGCGCACGATTCCAGATTCTCCCCTAAGGGAGATAGAGCAACGGCGATTAAGCGAAACGGGCCGCAGGTTTCCCCATACTTCGGGCCAACACGGTCCGAGATATCATCAATATAATGGTTATACTCTGTCATTTCGCCAGCCACCCACCTTTGCAAATCATCCACCACTAAAACTTGTCTCTTTAGGCCAAGTTGACTATAGTTACCTCAATTTCAAGCCGTAAGGAAACATCTCCCTAAAGGTTCGCCCATGTCATTTCTTGATATCATTGTTCTCATTGTTCTGGCCGTTTTCATTGTCCGGGGCATGTGGGTCGGCTTTATCCGCCAACTCGCATCCATCATCGCCCTGGTTCTCGGCTTTGTCATGGCAGGCCGCTACTATGATGACACCCTGCCCTTGATTTCCCCCTTCATTGACAATCAGCAGATCGGCTTTATGCTGACCTACGGGCTCATCTTCATCATGGTGTTCGGCACCACCATACTCATCGGGTTCGGCTTGCGCAGAGTGGCGCAACTAGTTCTCCTCGGCTGGTTTGACAAGTCCCTCGGCAGCCTTTTTGGTGCAGCCAAGGGGTTGTTCGTCTCGTGCATCATTTTCATGGGACTTGCCATTTTCATCTCCGGCTCAAGCCCCCTGTTTCGTAACTCTTTTTTCTATCCCTACCTTGAGCAGAGTTCAATCTTCATTCTTTCTGCAGTAAAAGATAAAGATATGCAACAACAAATGCTCCCGCAACAACCAGCCATATCAAACCTTCTTATGGACACCGTAGACTTTGGCAAGAAAATAGGGCGACACGCCAAGGGCAAAGCCGAGGATTATAATTTGATTGAGTAGGGTTGTAAAGACCACACCACGCCTCTCCCAGCGCCGCCCATCACTGTGCACTGCACCACGCGCCAAGCCGATACGCCCCTTCTTTTTAAGACTGCGCACCAGCCTGAAATCTTCCATGATCGGCACCTCGGAGTAGCCGCCACAGGCAAGAAACAGTCTCCTCGGCAGAAATATTCCCTGATCACCATACACCATCCCCAGCCATCTTGAGCGCATATTCGCGCCCCATGCCACAAGGGACAGGCCCCGCTTCCGGCCGGAAAGACGCAGCAGGAATCCCCCTGCCGCAACCCCTGGCTGGTTTAAGCAGTCAAAGACCAGCTCTCCATAGTTCAGGGGAAGTTCCGTGTCAGCATGGACAAAGAGCAGGATTTCACCTCTGGCCCGGCCGGCCCCGGTATTCATCTGCACCCCGCGGCCACATTGACTCTGCAGGACCACGGCCCCCATTTCCCTGGCAATGGCACGGGTTGCATCCCGGCTGCCGCCATCCACAACAATGACCTCCACCTCCTCAGTCAGCACCGAACGCAGGGTCTGACCGATACCGCGCGCCTCATTGAGGGCTGGAATAATGACGGATATGGCTGGTGTTTTGGCCATGCTACGCCACCTTCTCCCCTACCCATAGTTCAGGAAGCGTCTGCAGATCATCGCCACAATCCACATCACCAAGCACGGGTAAGGTCAGCACAGAAAACCCAAGCCGTTCGGCACTACGCATGGTCTGCCGGGCGACATTCCCCGTTCCCCAGTCAATGTCCGCAAACAATTCCGGGGACAACTGTTTCATGCCAATGAGATAATAGCCGCCGTCAAGACTTGGCCCGAGGACCAGATCATGGGAGTCCAGGGCGAAAAAGGCCTCGTCAAGAAGGGGTTCGTCAATGGCGGGGCAATCAGCGCCAATCAGGACAACCTGCTGGTAGCCGTCAGCAAAACTCGCCTTGAGCTGATGCAGCATACGCTGGCCAAGACCATCCCCCTGCTGGCACTGAGACAATACCCCTGCTCCGAGCCAGGCGCTCACCTCTGCGGGACTGCCGCCCCTGAGACAGAGGAGGACATCACAGGCCACCTTCCGTCCGACATGGAGGATATGCTCCGTCATATATTGCTGCAGACGGGCTGCCCCCCGGGCACCGAGCTCAGGTATGAGCCTTGTCTTACAGGCGCCTGGGGCAGGGTAACGTGAGAAAATGCAGAGCTGTTTTTTTGTCTTAGGCTTCATGGAGGGGTAATATACTTTTTAAGAGGGCAGATTGACACGGATATCTATGTTGATCTGTGGTAAGGCGTAGTCTAATACATTGCCCCGAGAACTTAAACAGACAACCCGCCGTGACCAAAAAAGACCCGCTCTCCTATACCGAACGAACTTACCGCAAGCTGGTGAACCCGGGCAACCTTGTCTCCACCCGAATTATCGTGGAGGAGACCGATCTCCATATTCTCGCCGACCGCGATGTCCGCAAAGAAAGCCATGATTTCATCCGCACAGCGCGGAGACAGGTGGCAAACTATATACACCAGTACCCCGAGTTCCGCACCAGCCTCACCCCCATGGGCCAGGATTCTGATGCCCCGCCACTCATCCAGGCCATGCACCATGCCGCCCTCGTTGCCAACATCGGCCCCATGGGAGCGGTGGCCGGCGGCATTGCTGAATTTGTGGGACGCGGCCTCCTTGATCTGGGCATCACAGGGGAGGTCATGGTGGAAAATGGCGGGGATATCTTCCTCCACCGGCATAAGGATTGTACCATTGGCATTTATGCCGGAGAATCACTGCTGAGCAATAGGGTCGGCATCCGCATCAGGCAGGAATCCATGCCCCTTGGCATCTGTTCCTCTTCAGGATCCATCGGCCACTCCCTCTCCCTCGGCACGGCTGATGCCGTCACCGTGCTTGCAAAAGACACCACCATTGCCGACACTATAGCCACGCGACTTGGCAATGAGATGCAGGATGATATGAATCATGTCCTCAAGATTGCGGCGACATTCCCGGACATTCTCGGCGTTGTTATCATCAAAGATGACACCCTTGGGGCCCGGGGTGATATTGAATTAATCCAACTCTAACCCCCGGCCCATGTTGAATAACAGAAACCTCTACTACCTGCCCCTCTTCCTGGTGATCATCGGGATCGGCGCCCTGCACAGCTTCACACCGGGAGACCAGATCTTTCTGCATGAGACCTATCGGCGGTTGAGTTATTTCCCCATCATTGTGGGCGCGATTCTCTTTGGGGTGCGCGGCGGGCTCATTATGGCCGCAACAACCTCTCTCGCGTTCATCCCCCACCTCCATCTCTTCCACCAGATGAACCATGAGTTCTATTTAAGTGAACTCACCGAAATAGGGTTATACTTTATAGCCGGACTCGTGGTGGGCATCATCGCCAACAAGGAATCCCGCTTGCGGATGCAATATCAGGATCTCTCCACCCAGCTGGATAAATCCTACAAACAGCTGCACCAGGAGAGCAAACTCCTCCTTGAGGTGGAAGAACAGCTGCGAACCAGCCAGAAACTTTCGGCCCTCGGGCAGCTTTCAGCCTCCCTTGCCCATGAGATCAAAAACCCGCTGGCCTCCATTCGCGGCACGGCTGAAATCTTCCTGGATGAATTCCCACAGGGACACCCTAAACATGAATTTGCTGAAATTCTTTTAAAGGAAACCAGTCGCCTCACCAATACCGTGGAAGAGGTGCTGCAATTCTCAAAGCAACAGCCGCAAACCACCAGACCGGTGAAGCAGGAAGCACTGCAAACGGTACTAACACGGGTGACAACCCTGCTGGACCATAAATTCCGCAAGAAAGACATCACCATCCATACCGAGATCTCCACAGACACCGGACATCTTGAGATCGACAGCGACCGCATGGCCCAGGTCTTCATCAACCTCCTGCTCAACTCCGTACAGACCTTGGCACCGCGGGGCAATATCTACATCCGCTCCAGACTGCACGACGGAATGCTCGCCATGGAATTTGCGGATGACGGGCCGGGGGTTGACCCGGCCCTGGTCAAAACCTTATTCACCCCATTTATCACAGGCCAGGCGAATGGCACGGGCCTCGGCCTTGCCATCAGTTCGAAGATCATGGAATCCCTGCACGGCTCACTCACCCATGCAGACCGGGAGCAGGGCGGCGCCTGTTTCACTCTGACCTTACCCATCTAACCGCCTTTTCTTCCTCCAGCCAGCAGTACAGCACCGGAACCACAAACACCGTCAGGGTGGCAACACACATCCCGCCAAAGGACGGGATGGCCATGGGCACCATAATATCCGAACCACGCCCCGTTGAGGTTAAAATGGGCAGGAGTGCCAAAATCGTCGTGGCAGAGGTCATGAGTGCCGGACGAATACGGCGATTCGCGCCCTCAATAACCATCTCCCGGATACCCTGCCTCGTTGTTCCAGCAAACCGCGACCTGGACTCATCAAGAAAGGTCGCCATGAGAACCCCATCATCGGTGGCAATCCCGAACAGGGCGAGAAAGCCCACCCAGATTGCCACGGAGAGATTGATCTGATGCACCTGAAACAAATCCCTGCCGTACACGCCAAACATCGATATATCGAGGAACCATGGCTGATTGTAGAACCAGATCATCAAAAAGCCGCCGGACCACGCCACCATGATTGATGAAAACACCATAAAGGTGGTGAGTATGGAGTTGAACTGCAGATACAGGATCACCATGATCACCAACAGCGCCAGGGGCAGAATCACGAAGAGTCGTTTCTGGGCGCGAATCTGGTTTTCATAGGAGCCGGCAAAGGTGTAGGAAACACCGGCCGGAATCACCAGTTCTCCTGACTCAATCTTCGCATCCAAAAAGGCAGCCGTTGCCTCCACCACCTCCACCTCGGCAAAGTCCTTTTTCTTATCAAACAGGACATAGGCGGTAAGAAAGGTATCCTCACTCTTAATCATCTGCGGCCCGCGGGTATAGACAATTTCAGCCAGCTGGGAAAGCGGCACCTGCACCCCGCCGGCCCCGGTCACCAGGATTCGCTCGATCTCCTCAAAGGAGTCCCGCAGCTCCCGGGCATACCGCACCCGTACCGGGTAGCGCTCCCGCCCTTCAACCGTTGTTGTGACCACCCGTCCGCCCACTGCAACTGCAATGGCATCCTGCACCCGGGCCATGGGCATGCCGTAGCGGGAAATCGCGAGCCTATCAATCATAATTTCAATATAGGGCTTGCCCACCACACGATCGGCAAACACCGTAAGGGGCGCAACGGATGGCACCTGCTTTACCAGCCCTTCAAGCTGCATGGCCACCGCTTCAATGGTCTGCAGATCCGGCCCCTTGACCTTAATCCCCATGGGAGAGCGCATCCCGGTCTGGAGCATGACGATACGAGTGGATATCGGCTGCAATTTGGGTGCGGAGGTAACCCCTGGCATATCAGCGGCCAGGAGAATCTCATTCCAGATGTCATCGCTAGACTGGATACCGGGCCACGCTGTGCGGCCGGGATTCAGCGCGGGATCCAGGGGACTCCGCCAGATGCGAAAAACCTTACCTGATGAATCCGGAATAAGTCTGCCCTGCTCGTCACGCAGGAAACGGCCCTGCACCAGATACGGGGCCCCGTCAGGACCCGCAAGCGGGGTGCCGGCTGCATCCCGGAAAAAATCCAGCCGGTCTTCCTCATGGGCAAAGCGACGTTTACTGCCGCCCTCATCCACCAGATAATCCGACTTATAATTAATGATGGTTTCAATCATGGATAAGGGGGCCGGATCAAGGGGTGTCTCAGCGCGACCCATCTTGCCCACCACCGATTCAATTTCAGGGATGGCTGAAATCTGCCGATCCTGCTGGGACAGCACCTCCTGCACTTCGGCAAGGGAGGCATGGGGCATGGTGGTCGGCATGTACAGGAAGGCCCCTTCATCAAGGGCGGGCATGAACTCCTTGCCAAGCCCGGGGAAGGAATGGCTGAGCATAATCATGGGGCGCAATCCGCGAATAGCGTCCGGCAGGGAGGAGGTCAAACGCGGAACACCCAGCCAGACCATCCCGCCAAGAAGAACAAGGACACAGGGCAGGAGTAAAAAACTCTTTTTATACGCCAAACACCAGGCCAGCATGGTCGGATAGACCCGTAGAAAAACCTGCATAAGCCCCAGGGTGAACCCGAGAACCAGCGCCACGAAAAGAATATTCACGAACCGCCCCGTCTCAACGCCGAGCGGCATCCACGCCAGGGACAGTAAAACCGTCACAATAATAATCGCCAGCCAGTTCTCTCCCACGGATAACCGGCTCCGCACCCCACCTGGCAGCCATTTGACCAGAAGACGATAGATGCCAAGGGCCACCAGAATAAAACCAAGGGAGGAGAGCTGAGATACCACCATAAATCCGGCGAGGACAAGAGACAGGGGCAGAAGATACTGCAGCAGCCCTGTTCCGCTCTTCCCCTTTTGCCGCGTGAAGAGGATATGCGCCAGCGGCGGCAGCACCGTGAGGGCCAGAACAATGGAACCGATCAGGGCAAAGGTCTTGGTATAGGCGAGGGGTTGAAAGAGTTTGCCCTCGGCGGCCTGCATGGTGAACACGGGCAGGAAACTGACAATGGTGGTGGCCACCGCGGTGAGGACGGCACTGCCCACTTCCGTTGTGGCCTCATAGATAACGGTGAGGGAATCGGAGTCCTCCCCCGCCTCCTCCAGCCGGTTCAGGATATTCTCACAGATTATGATACCCATATCCACAATGGTGCCGATGGCAATGGCAATTCCGGACAGGGCGACAATATTGGCATCCACCTTAAACAGCTTCATACCGATGAAACTCATCAGCACGGCCAGGGGCAGCATGGAGGTCACCAGCACGGAGGACTTGAAATGCATGAGACAGATGAGCACCACAATAATGGTGATGAGTATCTCCTCACTCAGGGCCGTCTTCAACGTATTCAGCGTCTCATGGATGAGGATGGAACGATCATAAAAGGGCACAATGGTGACCTTGCTCACCGTCCCGTCAGCCAGGATTTTAGAGGGAAGCCCCGACTCAAGCTCGCCGATCTTCACCTTGATGCGCTCGATGGCCGCCAGGGGGTTCTCCCCGTAGCGGACCACTGCCACGCCGCCCACGACCTCGGCCCCGCCCTTATCGAGGACACCGCGGCGCATGGCCGGACCAAGCCTCACCGTGGCCACATCGGACACCCGGATGGGGGTATTATTCGGGGCCTTGATGACCGCCTGTTCAATATCTTCCAGGGACTTGATAAAGCCGACGCCCCGGATGACATACTCCACCCGGTTCACCTCAACGGTGCGCGCCCCCACATCCGTATTGGACATCTTCACTGCGGTGAAAATCTCCTCCAGGGTTACGTTTTTTGCCCGCATGGCATCGGGATTCACATCAATCTGGTACTCCTTGACAAAACCGCCGACCGACGCCACCTCACTGATGCCCTGCACCCCCATGAGCCCGTACCGGACATACCAGTCCTGCACCGAACGCAGCTCCGCAAGGTCCCAGCCTCCGGCAGGGTTGCCGGCAGGATCACGACCCTCAAGGGTGTACCAGAAAATCTGACCAAGACCCGTGGCATCAGGCCCGAGGGTGGGCTTCACCTCCGGGGGGAGACTGGACTGGGGGAGACTTGCCAGCTTCTCCGAGAGACGGGAGCGCGACCAGTAAAACTCCACCGAGTCATCAAAGATGACATAGATTGAGGAAAAGCCGAACATGGAGTAGGAACGCACGGTCTTCACCCCCGGCAAGCCGAGGAGGGAGACGGTGAGGGGATAGGTGATCTGATCCTCTACATCCTGCGGACTGCGTCCGGGCCACGGGGTAAAGACAATCTGCTGATTTTCGCCGATGTCGGGGATGGCATCAACCGGAACCGGGTCACGGGGAAGATTCTTGATATGGAAATCAAAGGGCGCCACCATGAGCCCCCAGCCGATCAAGGCCAGCAGTACAACCCCCACCACCAATTTATGCACCAGACAAAACTGGATGAGGTGACCGAGCAGCGTGGTTGGTTTTGGCAGGGGCTGGTTTATCATAGTTTTTTCTTGGAATTATAGTTTAGTTGATTCTCTTTCCCGGAATGGCGGCCCGCATGGGCGACTACACCGCAGAAAGACCCGTCATCAATCCTGCAGCTGGCGCCGGACCTCGCCACAGCGGAGCATCATCGAACCGAAATAGGGGTTGTTGATCTGATCCGAACCGGCAATCCATGTTGCCCCTTGATTGCCAAAGGCCATAGGACAGAAGTTTTCATACAGGGGAGTAGCAACGGGTAGATCAACCTGGGTGAGCAACGTCGCCAGGGTCTGCGATAAGGGATAAAATTCTTCCCGAATATGCTGCAGACTCTGTACCGAGCGCAGCGCTGTGATCTGCTGCTGTAAGGCAAGGGCCGAGGGTGCCAGCTCAGCATCCGTCGTCATTGCCGCAAGCAGGGCGGGGAGTGAACCCTCAAGGTGCTTAATAATTTCCCGGGCACCCCCTTCATCATCACCGGCAAGGGCCGCCTGCAGCTCGAGATAGTGGGAGATAAAAACGGCACCGGCTGTGCGCAGTGCTGCGGAGCTGCTCCTTTGAACCGTTGTCCCCAGGCTAAAATGCGTGGTGAGGGCATGAAAATGAACCGCTGTTTCCGCATACATATGGGCCAGATCCTGCTTATTCTCAGCCCGGGCAAGTAAGAAAAGGTCCGCCCCCAAGGTCATCCGCATCTCCTGCCATGGCTGCTTGGAATCGCCCAGCGTATCATCCACCGGCAGCTCCTCCAGGCTACCCTGCATCTTCTTTACGGAACCCATCGCCCCGGCGACATCACCACTATGGACCTGATCAGACAGGAGGGTGAACTGGGTCTGGAGAATATGCAAGCGTGACAAAAAGAGACCGGGCAGTGGTTCTTCGCTAACCGGGGAACCGTTGTACACATTCATCATGGAAGGTCTGGCCTGGATCTGAATGGCGGAATCGATCTTAAATCCCCCCCGGCTCACCACCTTCTCCCCTTCGGCAAGACCAAAGCGCACCTCATAAAAATCACCAATGCGGGGACCGAGAACCACCTCACGCCCCTCATACAGTCCCTCTTTCAGTTCAACGTACACCAGGGCCCGCTTACCCGTAAGCAGAGGTGCTGACGCCGGAATAATCAGGGTCTGGGTTGCTGTGTTAACCTTTTCTGCAACCTGCGCCTGCACAAACATTCCAGGAATCAGCCGCCCGTCCGAGTTATCCACGTTCAAGCGAACCCCAACCGTACGGCTCGTCTTGTTGACCAGAGGATCAATATAGGCAACCACACCATGAAACTCCTGGCCGGGAAAGGCCTCCACGCTGAATTCCACATCCTGGCCAAGGGTGATCCGGGAGAGATCCGCCTCATACGCCTCAAGCACCACCCAGAGACGGCGCAGATCCGCAATCGTAAAGAGGTTCGTCCCCGTCTTGACATAAGCCCCCTCCACCACATCCTTGCTGATGACAATGCCCCCCATGGGGGCCGTGATATTCATGTGATCTGCGGGTGTTTCTGCCCTCAGCACTTGCTGAATCTGGTCGGCCGACAGGCCAAGCAAACGCAGTTTCTGCTTGGACGATTCCAGGATGCGTTTACCACTCTGACGCACCAGATCATTTGAACTACCCTGAGCGGTCTCGAAACTGGTGCTGGCCTGAATCAGCTCAGCCTGGGCCGTGAGCAGTTCAGGGGAATAGATCTGGGCCATAACCTGCCCTTTTTTAACCACCGCCCCGGTATAACCGACATCGAGGCGATCAATCCGCCCGGAAACCCAGGCGGCAATACGCCCCATTGAGCTCTCGTCATATTCAACCTTACCCACCAAACGGGTGTGCACCGTGCTGTCAGCGTACACCACGGGAGTCACCTCAACCTGAGCCAGTTTCCTGGCCCGCTCATCAAAACTTATTTGCCGGAGCGACTGGGGCTCAGCACCCGGTTTAACCTGAGGCACCTCAATAAGATCCATAAAGCAAATCGGACATTGCCCGGGTTCAGGCAGCTGAATCTGGGGATGCATGGAACAGGTCCAGACTGTATCCGCATGATCATGATCGGCCGGTTCCGCGGCCAGAACCACCACGGATAAACCAAGGAGAACCGCAATGAGCAGGATAAACTGTTTCATAGATAAGAACCTGAGACTGAGTTATCAGTAATGAATACAAAAGTTATGGCTTATTCTCCAAAACTACCGCCCTATTCTGAAACAGGGGCCAGTTCCAACTCCTGACCTGAATCCTCAAGGGCCTTAATATATTTAGCCGGATCCTTTTTAATCTCGCCGATGCAATAGGGACAACAGACATAGATTCTCTTCCCCAGGACATCCACATGCAGGTCCTTATTCACCTCCCCCCCCATTATTGGACAGGTGGTCTGCGGAACCGCAAAGGCCGGACTTGCCAAACCAGCAACTAACAAAAAACACACACATAATAGTTTCACCATTTTCATCGAAATTCTCCTTTTTTTATTTATTTTTAATCCTGCCATGACACCAGGGACACACCCACCAGCTCTTCAAGTCTTGCCACAACAATGGCCTGATCCGCTACGGCACGATAGCCGGCAATCTCAAAATCCAGCATATTTTTTTCCACTTCAATCAGTTCAAACACCGAAGCCTGACCATTTTCAAAACCTTGTAAGATGACTTCAAGTTCCTGCTTCACCTTTGGGACAAGGCTTTCCTCATATAACATCTGCCGCCGCCTGGCGTCCCGCAACTCAAACAACCGTGTTTCAATATCCTCATTAAGACGTCGATACTGGTTTTTGTAATCCATCCGTGCCGCGCGGATCGCGGCCTGTTTTTCTGCCACCGCCCCATGGAGTTTATCGCGATGCAAGGGCAGGGTAAGCGTCAACCCGGCAATAATCGGATCACGCCCGGAATCCTCAGGATCACCATACTCAGCGCGTCCGGTCAGAATCGTTTTCAAACTCAGCGCCATATCAGGGGTATAGTCCTTTTCAGCCAACTCTAACCCCGCCCGTTCTTTACGAATATTAAACTGGGCAATCTGCAGCTTCGGATTCTTCGCCAACGCCTGCGCATGGAGCTCCGCATCGGTCATGGCAAAATCAATCCGGAGCGGCTCATCTGGTTGAGTGCGTGACGTATCATAGGGGGCACCAAGCAGAACATTGATCGCACTGCGCAGCACCACGGCCTCATCCGTGAGGGCTGCAAACGTCTCTTGCGTGCGGGCCAGACGAATTTGTATCTGTAAGACATTAGCATAGGACAGCTTGCCCCCTGCATAGCGTGTATGGGCCACGGATTCCAGATATTTAAGCAGCTCCAGATTCTCCAAGGCCACCTGAGCGGCCTTGGCATTAAAACCGTAATTGATATACGACTCCTTCAGGAGCCGAATAACTCGAAGCTCGGTTGCCCTCAGCCGTTCTTGAGCCATGGATGCGACCTGCTGGCGCCCCTCCCTGCGCAGCGACAATTTGCCAAACCAGGGAATGGGCTGGGTCAGACTCACGGCCGCCTCCTGAGGCCCTGTCCGTGTCTCCACCGGTTGCAAATAATACTGCACACCCAGAACCGGATCAGGCAACAGTCCGGCCTGCCGCACCTGCTGAACGGAAGCCTCCAGTTGCGCCCGGGCCGCCAGCACCTCTGCATTATTCAGAAGAGCTTCCTCAGCATACTCTCCAAGGGAGGCGGCGTGCGCGCCGCCGCCTGCGAACGCGAGCCATGCCGAAAAAACAAACAAACAAGGATGAAGAACAAAATGCTTAAACATAGAAGCCTGTCTCAATTCTTAAGTGAATAAAGGGAACCTACTCAAGAGTATCACCCCCAAACGTGCTGGTGCTATTAAATACTTCAATAATTATTCCACGCCGGACAGAAATATGCAGTTCAGCGCTAATAAGGGGAAATACAGGTGAAAAAGACAGCGGAGAGGAGGGAGCGGGACTGGAAAGTGAAGAATATTCTTCAGTCTATTGGAGAATATTCTTCAATCTCCAGCAGCTCCGGCAAATTTATCCAAGCGATAAATCAGCACATGCCGGGGGATTCCTAACAGGCGGGCGGCCTGTGAGCGATTGCCGCCACTGAGACCCATGGCCTTCAGGATCAGCTGCTTTTCCACATCGGGAAGGGAAATCCCTGCAGGAGGAATATCAATGCCGACATCAGCAGGAGCGGCATCAAGACCAACATCACCGGCAGATATCTCATTACCGGTGCGCAGGATCAGACAACGTTCGACCACATTCTGCAATTCCCGGATATTACCGGGCCACGAGTAGGATACGAGGAGTTCCATGGCCTGAGGTGAAAAGGATACTGCGGTCGGACTGTTATGTTTTTTCAGGAAATGGTGCACCAGGGCGGGGATATCGTCACGCCTCTCCCTCAAGGGGGGCAGAAGGAGGGAGATCACACTGAGACGATAGTAAAGATCTTCACGGAAACGGAGTTCCTGAATTTCCGTATGAATATCCTTATTCGATGCCGCAATCACCCGCACGTCCACCGTTACGGCGTGATTACTGCCCACCGGCTCCACCACCCGTTCCTGCAGAACCCGTAAAAACTTCACCTGCAGTTCCGGCCGCAATTCAGCAATCTCATCGAGAAACAGGGTGCCACCCTGGGCCATCTCAAAACGGCCTTTGCGATCCTTCACCGCACCGGTAAAAGCCCCCCGCACATGCCCGAACAGCTCACTTTCGATCAGGTTTTCCGGGATCGCGGCGCAGTTCACCGCCACAAAGGGTTCAGTGCCCCTGGCACTATGCTGGTGAATGAGGCGGGCCAGAACCTCCTTACCTGTTCCGGATTCGCCGCCAATAATGATCGAGGCGTCAGAACCTGCCACCTTCACTGCCCGCTCAAGCACTTCGGCCATGGCCGAGTTCACGGTTTCCATTCCCAGGGTACCTGTGAGCCGGTTCACCTCATTGGTCAGATTGCGGGTCTGATGCCGGAGCTGCTCAAGCTCCAGCGCCTTATTACACAACAGGCGCAGGGCTTCCCGGTCAAAGGGTTTAGTAATGAAGGTGAAGGCCCCCCGCTGCATGGCATCCACCGCCATCTCAATGGAACCAAAGGCGGTGATGACAATGACCGGAATATCCGGAGCAGCCTCTTTAAAATCAGACAAAAGATCAAGGCCTGAACCATCCCCGAGCTGCACATCGGTCACCACCAGATCAGGTATTTTCTCACCAAACAGCTGTCTGCCCTGCACATAGCCATTACCGCAGCGCACCGTAAACCCAGCACGCTGCAGGTTATACTCGGTTACACGGCGCAGGGACGAATCATCATCTATGAGGAGAATTTCACTTGCCATTGTTCCCTACTGGAGCCACCCATAATTTATAAAAAACCTACGTTGTTACATCTAAACAATACAAAAATACGAGACACGGTTGCCAATGTTCTTCCAACTGGAAGAAGGATTAGCGTCAGGCACTGTCAAAGGCATCCCCACTATTTAAGCCGAAACGATAGAGATAATCATTTAATTTCAAGAGCTGATCCTTACTGAGGGAATCCCAGGAACCATCCTTGGCACAGGGGACCTTCTTCTCGGCGAAGACACGGTTCCACCCCCTGGATGACTTGGACTCCGCCCATAGGAAGGGGGCACCCTTATCGTTGCCGCGGAAATGACAGCTCTTGCAGTTCGATTGAAAGGCCTGCCCCCCGTCACCCCATGCACGGCTACCCCATTCAAGATCCCCTTTGGAAAAATCACGGCAGGAATTTGTTGTGCTATCCAAACGATGGCCTGGCCTGGCCATGGCCACTGGAACCGAAACAAAGACAAACAATACACAAACAACAATAATCTTCTGCATAACTCCCTCCTCAACCGTGTAAAATGAATAAAACCTGTTTTCAATCATATATTGAAACAGTAAAGTACTTCTACTAAACATACAGTTAATCCACTTTTATTCACTTTATTTGCAAAAAGAATACCAATGAACTTTAAAAATCTCTTCACCCCCAGTAAAAACATGACTGTTGATGAGGCAAAAATCTTCATCAAAAAACATAAGACATCATCCTTGCAACTGGTGGATGTGCGTCAGCCCAGGGAATATGAGCGGGAACATATCCCCGGCGCCATCCTTATCCCCCTGAGGGAACTCCTTGACCGCAAGGATGAACTTGACCCTGACAAGACAATCTTGGTGTACTGCAGTTCCGGGGTGCGCTCCAAGGCCGGCTGCCAACTGCTCAAGGGCCAGGGGTTCACCAGCATCTTCAACATCAGCGGCGGCCTGAAGACGTGGCGGGGGGATCGAACAGGTGGTGAGGAAACAGGCGGCATGGAATTTTTCGTAGGGGGAGACTACCGCGATGTTTTCAAAATGGCCTATGCCATGGAGGATGGGTTAAAACAGCTCTATCTTGGCCTCAGGGATATGGTAGCAGGCGAGCCAGAAAAAGAGCTCTTACAAAAAATGGCTGATTTTGAAGATCGCCACAAACTGGGACTGGTGCATGGCTTTCTTCCCGAAGGTGATGACATCCCAGAGGTGGAAGATACCTCCATCATTGAAGGCGGGCGCAGCCGGCAACAGGTGATGGATTATTTCGGCCCCCACCTGCACGACATGGAGGACATCCTCCACCTCTCCATGCTCATGGAGGTCCAGGCCTATGATCTTTACTCCAGACTGGCCCACCAGGCCATTGACCCCGATCAGCAGCGCCTCTTCTCCCACCTGGCGCAAGAGGAGAAAATCCACCTGGCCTATCTAGGCCAGAAACTGGACCAGCTCCTGGATCAGGTTTAAAAAACCATCGAGAAGCATAAACAGCCCCTAAGTCCAAGCTGAATCAGCTTCCTTCAACGGTAACACCCCTCTTTCATTGCTAAAAAAGTGGTTGCGAGGTACATTTTCAGCCATATTAGAAGTCAATCATTCACCGTGGTCCTTCAAGAAAAAAAGACATGCTCACATCAAATAAAACGATCTATCTTGTGGATGGCAGTGCCTATATTTACCGGGCCTACCATGCCATCACCCCTCTCACCAATGACAAAGGTCTTCCCACCCATGCGGCGCTGGGCTTTATCAATACCATCCTCCGTATTCTAAGAGAAAAGACACCGACCCATATGGCCATCTGTTTTGACATGCAAGGGCCTACCTTCCGCCATGACATGTACGATGCGTATAAGGCCAATCGCCCCTCCATGCCCGATGACCTCTCCTGTCAGATTCCATACATCCATAAACTCAGCGCAGCCAACGGCATCCCCATTCTCATGGAACAAGGGGTTGAGGCCGACGACATCATTGCCTCAGCGGCCCGCCATCTTCAGAAACAGGGCCATAGGGTTGTGGTGGTTTCCGGAGATAAAGACCTGCTCCTCCTCTCCGACACCACCATTACCAATTGGGAACCCATGAAGAATGTCGTCATGGATCAGGAATTTATTAAACAGAAATATGGGATAAACCCTGATATCCTTCTCGATTATTTTGCCCTCATCGGTGACACGGCAGACAACATCCCGGGTGTTCCGGGTGTCGGACCTGTAACCGCACGGAAGTTACTCACCGAATATGGGACCCTTGACCATCTTCTTGCCAATCTTGATCTGCTCAAGAAATCAAAGCTCAAGGATAATCTCATTGAAAATGGCAACATGGCCATTCTCTCCCGTGACCTCATTCGTTTAAAAGAAGATGTGCCTGTGCCGGAGCGTCTTGACGGGTATGAGATTCAGGAAAAAGATCCGACCCTGCTGCATGAACTGTACAGCGAACTTGGTTTCAGCAAACTCCTGAAGGAGTCTGAACCGATTACCACCTTCCCCACCGATAACTTCCACACGGTGGCAACACCAGAGGAACTCAAAAACCTCTGTGACACCCTAACCCAACAACCGTTTATTGTTATTGATACGGAGACAACCTCCCTCAGCCCCATTGAGGCAAAACTGGTGGGAATCTCCCTTACCATTTCCGGAGATTCAGCCTGGTACCTCCCCCTTGGCCACCGGGATATCAATGAGGAACTCCTTCCGGGACAGCTTGATTTTGCTGTTGTTAAGACCTGTCTCGGGCCCGTACTGGCAAATTCCGATATTATTAAGATTGGCCATAACATCAAATACGACTACCGCGTTCTCCTGCATAACGATCTCCCCCTTGCCGGGACGTTATTTGACACCATGCTGGCCTCCTATGTGATTGATCCTGCCCGGCGTACCCAAAAGCTTGATGATCTCGCCCTGGCCTTTCTGGGTCTCTCCATGACAAGCTTCAAGGAGGTTACCGGCGGGGATAAACGGGACAGCAGCTTCAGCTATGTCGGCATACAGGAGGCCACCAACTACTCCTGTGAAGATGTCGTGGCAACCTATCTGCTGTGGAAATATTTCCACCCCATCATGGCCGACATGCAGGTCTGGGATCTTTTCACCGATCTGGAAACCCCGGTCATACGCGTACTGGCGGAGATGGAAGAAAACGGCATCATGGTTGATCCCCAGATCCTGCAGGGTCTTTCAGAGGAATTCAGCGGTAAAATAGACAGACTCGAGTCCGCAATCTTTGCCATGACCGGGGAAACATTCAATATCAACTCCCCTAAGCAGCTCGGCACCATCCTCTTTGACAAGCTGGGTCTGCCCCACGGCAAGAAGACCAAGACAGGCTACTCCACCGATGTCAAGGTCCTGGAGAAACTCGCCTCAAGCCATGAGGTGCCCGCCCTCATCCTTGAGCATCGCTCCCTGGCCAAACTCAAGTCCACCTATGTGGACAAGTTGCAGCTCCTGATCCAGCCGCAGACAGGGCGCATCCACACCTCATTTAATCAGGCAGTGGCCGCCACAGGCCGGCTCTCAAGCTCGAATCCCAACCTGCAGAACATCCCCATTCGCACAGAGGAGGGTCAGCGGATCCGTGAGGCCTTTATTGCTCCACCATCATCTGTTTTTGTCGCAGCCGATTATTCACAGATAGATCTGCGGGTCCTGGCCCATTATTCCCAGGACGCAGCCTTACTTAAGGCCTTCCGCAGCGGCCAGGATATCCATAGCCAGACCGCCGGGGAAATTTTCAGGGTGCACCCCACCCTGCTCACCGCTGAAATGCGGCGGGTGGCCAAGACCATTAACTTCGGCATTGTCTACGGCATGAGTGCCTTTGGTCTGGCGAGCCAACTAAAGATCAGTCGCAAGGAAGCACAAACCTTTATTGACCGCTACTTTGACCTTTTTTCCGGGGTAAAACAATACATGCAGGACATTGTTGAAGAGGCCCGGGAGCAGGGTTTTGTCTCCACCCTCATGGGCCGACGCAGACCACTCCCTGACATCAACGCCGCCAACAAGAACCGGCGGGAATTTGCTGAACGTACGGCCATCAACAGCCCCATTCAAGGCACTGCTGCCGACATCATGAAACAGGCCACCATTGATTGCGCAAACCTCCTGCACCAACGGCAAACCGAGGCCAAAATGGTTCTGCAGATTCATGATGAGATCGTTTTTGAAATGCCTGAAGATGAAACGGAAACACTCACGCCGCTCATCAAGGAAGCGATGGAAAGCGCCTACACACTCGATGTCCCCCTCATTGTGAACATTTCAACAGGCGCGAATCTTGCTAACCCGCAAAAATAGTAATGAATGTTTGGACTCTGTTCAGTGCCCCCTCGGAGTCTATCGCTTACCTGTGGGGTATAAGTGAATTATCACTCACTGTAATATCGTAGTTTCAATACTCATTTACCCGTTTTTTGTTGTTTCTCTGTCTAAATTGAGAAATTCACTAAAGCTTGATGAAATGCAATTAGTTGTGTACAAAGAGGAGCTGTTTCAGGAAGATATAATGCCATCAGTTCAACCACCATGCCCTTATAGTAAGGATATATAATATGCTCGATTTTCTGCGCCGCCAAGCCAAATCACCTGTCTTTCAAGTCATCATTGTCGTTATTGTTCTCGTCTTTCTGTTTTGGATTCCTAAAATGGGCAGCGGCAGCAGCCGTAACTCCATTGCCGTAGTGAATGGCGACCCCATCCCCCTCAGCCGTTACAACAACAACTATAACAAGATGGTTGAACGGGTGCGGGAGCAGTTTCAGGGCAAATTGCCCTCCGGGTTCATTGAAACCCTGGGCATCAAGGACCAGGTCCTGCAACGGCTTATCCAGGACGAATTGCTCCTGCAGGGGGCGGAACAAATGGGTATCCATGTATCCAACTGGGAGATCCAGGAACAGATTAAGCATCAGGATTTTTTCCGCACCGATGGTGTCTTTGACAAAAGCAAATACCATAATATCCTGGCCCAGAATAACTTCACCCCAAAGAAATATGAAGAAAGCCAGCGTATCGAAATCCTGGGACAGAAGGCAACTGACGCCCTGTCCTCCTTCGCCACGCTGACCCCATGGGAAATCAGTACCCGTTTCCAATACTATCTCAATGAGATGAAAATAAACTACGGCATCCTCACCCCTGACCTGTTCACCGATCAGGTTGTTTTAAATGAAGATAAAATTAATGGTTATTTTGAGGAACATAAGGAGGAGTATAAGACCGCGCCAGAGATGAAACTCAGCTACCTCAGCTTTAGTCTCGCCGATGCCATGGATAAAATCCAAATCGATGATGATGCCATCACGAATTACTATGAAAACAATATGGACACGTATTCCACCCCTGAGCAGCGGAAGGCACGGCACATCCTTCTAAAAACCGATGGCACCAACGACGAGAAACAGAAGACAAAGGGGGAGGAGCTGTTGAAAAAAATTAAACGCGGCAGTGATTTTAGTAGCCTCGCCAAAGAGTTTTCTGACGACCCGGGCTCCGGCGCCAATGGCGGTGAACTCGGCTATTTCAGCAAAGGCCAGATGGTACCCGCATTTGAGACCACCGTCTTTGGACTCGATAAAGATCAGGTCAGTGAACTGGTTAAAACCAGATTCGGCTACCACATCATCCAGGTTCAGGATATTCGCCCCGCAATAATTACGCCCCTTGCAGAGGTGAAAACAGCCATTGCCACAGCCATCAAACAGGGACAGGCCAAGGGCAAGGCCTTTGACGAGGCTAGCACCGCGTACGAGAAAATCTTTCAGGCAGGCTCACTTGCCAATTATGCCGCGCAGGAAAACATCATCCTCAACGAAACCGATTTTTTCAGCCAGACAACCCCTGCACCAGAGATGCAGGGAAGGCCTAAGGTTCTAGCCCAGGCCTTTAGTTTAAACAAGGGTGAACTAAGCTCCATGATCGAATCCCATGACGGCTACTACATCCTCTATGTAAGTGATACGATTGAGCCAACTGTTCCTGCCCTTGCATCCGTTCGCGTAGATGTAGTGCGCGATTGCATTCATGCTGAAGCCGTCACCATCGCCCGGGATACTGCCGCAGAGATACTGAGCCTGGCCAGAGAGAAAGGGCTGCAACCAGCCTTGGCAGCCAAGAATATTGACCTGCAAACGAGCCCCTGGTTTTCCCGCCAGCAAAGCAGTGGTAGCACGCTGCCAACCAATGTTACAACTGCAGGACTTTCATTATCCGCCGACGAAAAATACCCCGAGGAAGTTCTGGTGGACGGCGACCAGTTTTATGTCATTGGTTTTGCAGAACTCAAGGTTAATGAAGCGACAGAGAATGGTCAGTCCGAAGCATTTAAACAGGAGCTCCTGCAGGAAAAACAGATGGCCCTGCTCAATAGTTGGCTGAATCACATGCGGGTCAACAGCAAGATCTCCATCAACAGAGAGTTCATGGGGAAATAAACGGCCAGCAGATGCAAGCAGGCAGGTTTCCTTAACATAGAGAACCGCAGAACAGCAAAGTGAAGGAAGGCGCCCCGCAGGAGATAAACGCAGACTGCGGGTATCCTTGGGGGCTACCTTCCGCATGTCAGCATTCGATATTCGATATTCACAGATAGACCACTCCCCACTATCACAGTGAGCAACAAAGGTCCACCTTACTCCTTCGCCTTTCCCCACAGGGGATCATTGCCGAAGCGACTCATCCACCAATCCTCGTCATCAACCTCAAGATCCGTCCCCTCAAGCACGAGCGGGAACTCATACTGGGCGCAATAGGCCAGCAGGGTCTGATACCCTTCGGTGACCTGTTGCATCTGCGCCCGGGCTGCAGCACTATCACCGACAATATCTGGATGATGTGCCTTGGAAAATAAACGAAAGGCAAGCTTTATCTCAGACAAGGTGGCCCGGTCACCAAGCTGCAGCACGTCTTTGACCTCAACAATCTTTTGATACTGCCGTTTAGTTATCATGACCCCTCACGCCTGTTTCCTCCGAACACTCTTCTCTTCACCCCGCAGCAGACGGCCTATATTCCCATGGTGCTTACCGACCACAAGAATCGTCACAAAACCAGCAAGATATAGCAAGGGTCCAACCCCATGAAGCCACCAGATCAGCCCTGTCACGACCAGTGCAGCGCACATCGAGCCCAGGGAGACATAGCCTGTCAACCACACGAGTAAGACAAAGACCAGAACCCCGGCAATAATTGCCGGCCAGTCGAGAAAAAGAAAAACACCCAAAGCGGTGGCCACACCCTTGCCGCCGCTGAACTTCAGGTAAATGGGAAAACAATGACCGGTAAAAGCAGCCGCCCCGCACATCATGACAATGGTGAGATCAGCCCCTAACAGCTGGGCCGCCAACATGGGCACGGCCCCCTTTGCACCATCACAGAGAAGGGTCAACAGACCGAATTTCTTGCCCACCAAGCGGGTAACATTGGTGGCGCCTATATTTTTTGACCCGGCAGACCTGACATCCACCCCGCCAATCTTACCAAAGAGCAATCCAAAGGGAATTGAGCCAACCATATACGAAACAACAATCAGAATAATATTCATAAGATATATCAAGTTCCACGGATTATATTTTTTATTAGGGATTGAACTCTAACATTTTTCAGAAATGGTTTCATTGGATATGCTACGATAATTTTCCCAGGTTCACCTATTCGCCATTCCTGAACGAGTTATGGTCCATACCATATTCAGGGGCAATAGACCATGCAGAGATCGTCGCCATACAGGGTGCCTGGATGAACCGTAATTCTTTTGCCCATGAAACTTTTTATAAAAAAACAAGACTGTTGACATAGGTCAAGGTCTTCACGGTTGTTTTCAGCTATTATCATTTTTAACAATCGAGAAGAAAACGTTGTAGCTAACTTAAATAAGGAGAGATGATATGTTTTGTAACCAATGTGAACAAACCGCTAAAGGAATCGCCTGCACCACTATCGGTGTATGTGGTAAGGACGAAAAAGTAGCTGGTCTTGAGGATCTACTCACCCATGCTATCCAGGGCCTTTCCATTGTTGCCACTGCAGGCCGCAAGGTAAATGTTACTGATAATAAAGTGGATCGTTTCACTGCTGAAGCTATCTTTTCCTGCCTGACAAATGTTGATTTTGATCCAGCTCGGTTTGAAACCCTGATCCGTGAGACAGTTACGCTCCGTGATGAGCTAAAAGGCAAGGTAGAGGCCGCTGGTGGCTCTGTAGACAATCCTGCTGCCGCTCTTACCTTTACCCCAGCCGCTGATTTGGCTGGACTTGAAAAACAGGGTGCAGACCTTAACTACATCCAGACCATGGATGAGAACGAAGACCTGCGGTCCCTGAAACAGATCATCATGTACGGTATGCGCGGTTTAGCTGCCTATGCTGACCATGCCGCCATTCTCGGCCAGGAAGATGAGGTCGTATACGCCTTCATGCACGAGGCCATGGCTGCCCTCACCGGCCCCATGGAACTTGGCGACCTAGTTGCCATGTCCCTGAAAACTGGTGAAGTTAACATCCGCGCCATGGAACTACTCGATGCAGGTAATACTGGAACCTATGGTCACCCTGAACCTACCGAGGTTCCGTTGGGCCACGTTCCTGGAAAATGTATCCTGGTAACAGGTCATGATCTCAAAGATATTGGTATGTTGTTAGAGCAGACTGAAGGTAAAGGTATCAACATCTACACCCATGGTGAAATGCTACCCACCCACGGCTACCCTGAGCTGAAGAAATACAGTCATTTTTATGGCCATTTTGGAACTGCTTGGCAGAACCAACAAAAAGAGATGCCTGAATTTCCCGGCGCAATCCTTTTTACCACTAACTGTATCCAGAAGCCGAAAGACTCCTATAAGGATAATGTCTTCACCACTGGTTTGGTTGGTTGGCCTGACGTTAAGCATGTAAAGGCTAACGCCGATGGCAGCAAGGATTTTTCTGCAGTCATTGAACGTGCCTTAGGCCAGGATGGTTTCACCGACACGGTTGACAATGGTAAGGTAATGGTGGGTTTTGCAAGGAATACTGTCCTGGGGGTTGCAGACAAGGTAATTGATGCTGTAAAAGCAGAGCAAATCAAACACTTCTTCCTTATTGGTGGCTGTGATGGTGCTAAACCAGGCCGTAATTACTTCACCGAGATGGCAGAGAAAGTGCCTACAGATTGTATGATCCTCACCTTGGCCTGTGGTAAATTCCGCTTCTTTGACAAGGAATTCGGTGATATCGGTGGTATTCCTCGTCTGCTTGATATCGGCCAGTGTAATGATGCTTACTCAGCCGTACAGATTGCCGTGGCCTTAGCTGGTGCCTTTGAATGTGGTGTGAATGACCTGCCCCTCTCCTTTGTCCTTTCCTGGTATGAGCAGAAGGCAGTGGTTATCCTCCTCTCCCTCTTTTCATTAGGAATCAAGGATATCCGCCTCGGACCCTCCCTTCCAGCCTTTGTCACACCTAATGTACTCAATGTATTGGTGGAGAACTTTAATGTTATGCCAATTAGCACCCCTGATGAGGACTTAAAGGCAATCCTCGGATAATCTCTCTCCCTTCCTTGAAAGGTGCTGGCTGTAACGCCAGCCCTTTTAAGGTTTTTTCTCTGCTTATCAGCAATAGACCGGTAGAGAAAAAACCTTAATCCCCGGAGGTGTATGATGCAATGCCCTGGACAGGACAGCCGTTACTGGAACAGTAACGACATCTTTGAAACAAACTGCCCGAAATGCGGCAATGGTCTTGAATTTTTTAAAGATGATGCCAAACGAGTATGTAAGAATTGCGGCTTTGTAATGCTCAACCCGGAGATCAACTTTGGTTGCGCGGAATATTGCCCCCATGCCGCACAATGCCTCGGCTCCCTGCCTGAAGGGCTACGTCCGCAGGGACAGACCCAAACACTGAAAGAGCGTGTGGCGGCGGCAATGCAGGAATATTTTGGTGATGACACGAAACGGATCAAACATGCTGAAGCAGTGGCAGAGTTCGCTGAACAGATTAACAAGTATGAGCATGGCGATCCGGCCGTCATCATGGCCTGCGGCTATCTCCATGACATCGGCATCAAAAACAGTGAGGCAAAACACCAATCATCCGCCCCCGGACATCAGCATGTGGAAGGGCCGCCGGTGGCCCGGATTATTCTTGAGGAACTTGCGGTTGATCCCCTCATTATTGACGAGGTCTGTGACATCATTAGCCACCATCATGCTCCGCGCAAAGAGGAAACGGTTAATTTCAAGGTGTTATATGACGCTGATCTCATTGTTAATATTAATGATGACCAGCCTGATAAACAGCGGACAAAGGCGCAAATCCTGAGTATGATCAACAAGGCCATGCTCACGGATGCTGGAAAGAAAATTGCTACTGCTCATTTTAACATCTGAGCTTCTATAGAAGAGAACACGAGGAAAGAACATGACGAAAATAATGCGTAAAATCATAGAAATTGATGAAGAACTCTGCAATGGTTGCGGAAATTGCATCACCGATTGTGCCGAATCAGCCCTGGAAATCATTGACGGCAAGGCCAAACTCGTGGCTGAAAAATACTGCGACGGCTTGGGTGCCTGCATGGGTGATTGCCCCACCGGGGCGCTCAAACTCATTGAACGGGAATGTGATGATTTTGACGAGGAGGCGGTGGAACAACTCCTTGCCACCAACAGGAACAAGGAGACATTCAAGTCCTTGCAGCAACAGCCCATGGAATGCGGCTGTGGTGGTTCACATATCCAGACCTTCGCCCCTGAACCGCAATCACCAGCGACCCCATGTCAATCCGCCAACATGCCGACAGCCATGGCTTCAGGCGGAGCCTCCGCCCTGACCCACTGGCCCGTGCAGATTCGCCTCGTACCGCCAAGTGCGCCCTTTCTGCAGGGGGCTGACCTGCTCATTGCCGCCGACTGTGCCCCCCTTGCCTACCCCTCCTTCCATGCAGATTTCCTCAAGGACAAGGTGGTTATGATGGGTTGCCCCAAATTTGATGACCAGCAAAGTTATGTGGATAAGTTTGCTGAAATATTTGCCACAGCGGATATTAAGTCCGTCACCACGGTTATCATGGAAGTTCCCTGTTGCGGCTCCATGCGCAATATTATTGCCCAGGCCATGAAAAAGGCGGGCAAGACAATTCCTTTAACTGAAAAGATTATTACAACCCGCGGCACCTTAGTGGATTCATAAGCACCGTTTCCTCCTCTCAAGATGGCCGTATAAAAAAAGGGGTTTAACCATATGGTTAAACCCCTTTTTTTATGCCTGTTACAAGCTCACCTTGGACAGTTCAGGTCTCAATCCTTGCCACCGCCTGTTGTGCCAACTTGCCCACAGTGGTATCGACAAAAACTCCATCTTCAAAAATCCGCACTTCTTTTTCTTCATCGCAGAACTTGCGGATCCAGTGGGCGGCCTCCGGGGTTTTCAGAATGCCAAAATTACGACTGGCAAGGGCCACCACCTCAAGATCCGTCGACTCAAGATACATCTGCATATGCCCGTCACCCAGGAAATCCAATATCTTTTGGGGATACACACCCGCTAAACGGCCAATACCCCACATGAGTCCCCGTTGCAAGGGAGGCAACTCCAAATAGGACTCTTCGCGCATATAGGCCACAAGCATATGTCCGTACTCTTCAGCCAGGGGCCGGTTCATGGCCATAATTTCACCCAGGGCCTCAGGCATGCCCCAGCCAATCCCGCCGGATTCTTCATTGAGTGACCAGAGAATGCGCCGCATCACAACCCGGGCCGCCTCCATGTCCTCAGCCGCAAGCTTATTCATAACGCGGCCGAGAAGAACAATGGCCCGGTATTTTACAACCTCATCAACCTGATAAATCAGGGAGAGCAGAGGGGAAATAGTGAACCTGACAGGCCACTCATTAACCGTTTGCCCAATTTGCTCAAAATCATCATCGTGAATTATTTTAGCAAGTTGTTTTTTGATCTGCCGTTCTGTCATCAGTCCCTCCCCGGTTACATTCTTAATAAGACTATTTACTAATTGCGTCTTAAGCAAGACACCATGCGGAAAAACATAAAAAAAGCCGCCTGAAATGAAAATTTCAGGCGGCTTTAACACTTCACACTAACAGCAGGAGATCACTCAACCGTGGGCGGCAGACGCTTGCCAAGCTCCTGATCCATGACAAATAATCCCGAGAGATCATCTTGGACCATGGTGAGCTTATTGACGATTCCACCTACATTGGACTCTTCTTCCACCTGTTCAGACACAAACCATTGCAGGAAACCATTGGTGGCATGGTCACGTTCATCAAGGGCAAGGTCAACAAGATTATTGATCATTGCTGTTACCTTCTGCTCATGTTCGAGAACCTTCTCAAAGACATGCAAGACAGAATCCCAATCCCCTGGCGGCTGATCAATGGGCTGCAACATAATTTTTCCGCCGCGCTCATTGATATAATCATAGAGCTTCATGCCGTGCATCATCTCTTCCTGAGCCTGAAACCTCATCCAGTGAGCAAACCCTTCGAGATTTTTTGACTCAAAATAGGCATGCATACCAAGATAAAAATATGATGAATAGAACTCAGCTGTCACTTGCTTATTCAGGGCTTGGCCCATTTTTTCACTCAACATCAGATCTCTCCCTTATTCATGACCACAATATATCAGATTATAAACCGATTAACTACGCCTCAAGACGGGAACCCGCATCCTGACACTCTGGACAGACACCAATAAACTCAAGGCTATGGCGCTGAATCTTAAAGTCAGTACACTTCTGCGCCTGCGCTTCGACTTCAGTGCTGGTAGGCATGTGAATATCGCTGACACAGCCGCATTCACTACACCGGGCATGATAATGTTTTTCCACATTAGCATCAAACCGCTTTTGGGTTCCACCAACATCGAGCTTCAAAACCATGCCGAGTTCAGATAATATTTCCAAATTACGATACACCGTTCCCAAACTGATCTTGGGCAAACGCTTACGAATCATCTGGTACATTTCATCTGCAGTGGGATGACTGGTAACCTTACAGAGTTCTTCCAGAATAACCTGCCGCTGTTTCGTCATACGAAT
>JAQIBE010000182.1 GCA_027859235.1 Desulfobulbaceae bacterium | reverse complement strand
CATTATGCTGAGTTCCTGATTATGCCGAGTAGCTTACCAGTCTTCGATAGAGATTCATGCCTTTCTTAGTTAACGCCATAAACCAATGCTTGATTACTCGGCATAATTCTGCTGTCTCTTCCTTATGAAATTTTTAACCTAATAAGGAGGAGACAGACATGATCGATCAGTTTTTTTCACATCCAAAGGTATTGAAACGGCTGCATTTCGGCCCATTAGGTAGTCACATCGACAACTTTGCTCAGATCCTTATAGTGCAAGGCTATAAAACGAGCACGGCGAAACATAAAATTAGAATAGTAGCTGACTTTAGCTGGTGGTTAGACCAACAGAGGTTGGCCGTCACAGATCTGGATGAGATAACGCTAAACAAATTTCTTTTGTACAAAGGTCACAGAGGTTCGATATTCAAAATCGAGTTTTCAACTGTAGGACAGTTGCTCAAGCACTTGCGTGAGAAAGGTGTTGTTAAAGACTCCATCCAGATTGATGATGATTGCAAACGTAGGCGTATTGAAAATAGCTTCACGGAATATCTTGCTCAAGAGCGTGGTCTCAAACAGGCCACGATAGACACCTATCTGCCAATAGCTGAACAATTTCTCATTAATCAGTTTGGTGCTGGCCCCATCGTACTAAACAACCTGCACCCTAATGATATTATGCGCTTCATTCTTCGCAACACAGAAACCCTCAGCGCTAAACGCGCTCAAATCATCGTATGCTCACTACGGAGCTTTTTCCGTTTTCTTTACCAGCGAGGAAAAACCACTATCGATCTTTCCCCATCCGCCCTTACAGTAGCAAACCGGCGTTTTGCAGGATTGCCCAAGTTCCTGGAATCGGAACAAGTCGAAAGTCTATTAACGTGCTGCAACCAAAACAGTCTCAAGGGCCAGCGCGACTATGCAATCTTACTCCTGTTGGCACGACTCGGTTTGCGTGCCGGGGATGTAGTTCATATGGCACTGGGTGACATCAATTGGGAGGTAGGTGAACTTATCGTATGTGGCAAGAACAATCGGCAGGAGAGACTACCACTTCCACAAGATGTAGGCGGAGCCCTTGTCAGGTATCTTAGACACGGAAGGCCTCAATGTCCATCTCGCAGGATTTTTATTCGTATAAAAGCACCGCATAAAGGGTTTTCAAGTTCAGTAGCCATATGCAATATCGTTCGACGGGCACTTGCTCGGGCTGAACTTAATCCAGCCTTTAAGGGATCTCATTTACTGAGACATTCTTTAGCAACTAAGATGCTTCGCGGGGGCGCTTCACTGGCGGAAATTGGAAAAATTCTAAGGCACCAAAAACTGAATACCACTCAAATCTATGCAAAGGTTGACATTGCAGCGCTAAACGCTCTCGCTCAACCTTGGCCAGGAGGTGAGATATGAATGAATTACAAAAATCTCTGGATGAATATCTGGCTATACGTCGGAAACTGGGCTTCAAACTTGAGGAGGCCGGTAAATTACTACACGACTTCGTTTTTTTCACTGAGAAAGAAGGTGTATCCTTCATCACAGCAGAGTTAGCACTGCGCTGGGCAACACAATCGACAGGGCAAACTGCACGTTCGGCAAAGCTACTTGGTATCGTAAGGGGGTTTGCACAGTATCAAAGTGTGATGGACCCCCGAACCGAGGTTCCTTCACAAGAATTGCTTCCATATCGTTATCATCGAAGATCACCATATATTTATAGCACCGATGAGGTTGAAAGACTGATTACAGCCGCTCAACAACTCCAGTCGCCTCTGGGTTGGCGGGCAGTTACTTACAGCACGGTTTTTGGATTACTTGCGGCTACCGGTATGCGAGTAAGTGAACCAACCAGCCTTAACCGGAAAGACGTTGATCTAATCAATGGTATTCTCCTTGTTTATCTAACAAAATTTGGTAAGTCGAGATTTGTTCCGATACATCCGTCCACTCAGAAAGCATTACGGGAGTACGATAGCTTGCGCGGTAAAATTTTTCCAAAACCGAAAACCGATAGTTTTTTTATCTCCGAACAAGGTACCCGCCTAACAAATTGGACTGTGCGCAATACGTTTGTCAAATTGTCACGACAGATTGGATTGAGAGGCCCACATGACAGTCATGGACCACGTCTCCTGGATTTTCGACACAGCTTTGCTACCAGGACGCTGTTGGCTTGGTACCGTAACGGTATGAATGTTAATCAACATATGCCAGAACTTAGCACCTATCTCGGCCATGCACACGTGACCGATACCTATTGGTATATATCAGCGGTGCCGGAACTAATGCAACTGGCCGCTATGCGTTTGGAACAAATATAAAAAGGAATATTGCCATGAAAATCAACAACAATTTTCCAGTATTGATAGAGGCATTTTTCACAGATCGCCTGATGCGGCAGCGTCAGGTGAGCCCGAATACCATTGTCAGTTACCGTGATTCTTTCTGCTTGCTATTCAAATTTGCTAAGCAGCGTTTGAATAAAGAACCATCAACTCTATTAATTGAAGATTTAGATGCAACTTTTATCGGCGCTTTTCTTAACCATATTGAAAACGATCGTGGTAACTGTGCTCGTAGTAGAAATGTTAGGTTGGCGGCGATTCATTCATTTTTCAAATATATTGCATTGCGGGACCCAAGTCACAGTGCATTGATACAGCGTGTATTGGCAATACCGACAAAAAAGTATGCGCGTAAACTAATTGATTTTTTAACCAAGCCTGAGATAGAAGCTTTGTTGGCTGCACCTGATCAAAGTACGTGGAACGGACGTCGAGACAGCACACTTTTATATTTAGCAATTCAAACCGGTTTACGTGTCTCTGAGCTGATCGGACTCACTTGTAAAGACATTGTACTGGATAGCGGAGCCCACGTTCGATGCAAAGGTAAGGGGCGCAAAGACCGCTGTACCCCCCTTCGAAAAGAATTGGTTGCGGCATTACGCCGTTGGCTGAAAGAACGCTCTGACCAGCTGGATGCCCCTCTGTTCCCTAACGCCCGTAGCGGCTTTCTTAGTAGAGATGGGGTGGGATATTTGCTGGCTAAACATGTGACAGTGGCCAGCCAAAGATGCCCTTCTATTCAAAAAAAACGCGTTTCTCCTCATGTGCTCAGGCACACAACTGCTATGGAATTACTTCAACATGGGGTAGATATTACTGTAATTGCTCTATGGCTCGGACATGAGTCCCCTGAGACGACACAAGTTTATGTACAAGCCAATATGAAGATGAAAGAAAAAGCTCTGGCTAAAACAACACCTGTAAATGTGAAGCCAGGGCGATATAAGCCAGATGACAAACTTTTAGCCTTTCTTAAAAGTCTCTGATTATGCCGAGTCAAATGCACCAGACAACAAGAGACCCGCCAGTGTGAGGGATATTACTCGGCATAATCAGGAACTCAGCATAATG
>JAQIBE010000147.1 GCA_027859235.1 Desulfobulbaceae bacterium | reverse complement strand
GACGAGCCACGACCGCCCGATCAGCTAGAGCCGGCATCAGGACAACCTTTTGAGCATTGTTATTTAAGACGTAACGCTCTTTCAGGGTTTCTTCCCCGAGGACAAATGATTCAGGCACTACCGCTATCCCCGCGGTGTCATCCTGCCAGTCGGTTATCCTTTCATAGTAAATTTGCCATTCATATGTGTCCTGCTTGATCGCGAGCCAGAGTGGCCCGATCTGCTTCTGCAAGACTCCTTTTTTGGACAGATCAAATGTCCCCCACCAGGTCTTCATGAATATTTCTCCTGCAGCCGTTGATTAGTCTGTTCATTCATGATTTGAATTTTTTTTATATACTATAAATGTCAGGAGTATGGAAAGCTGTTCTCTAGACAGTGCCTTCATCAGCCGGTCTTTGCTCTCTTCCTCCATGCTGTCGAGCAGATCAGCACCATAGGACGGTATCAGATGTTGAAAAGTGGGAAGAGATTTGGCCGGTGATAAACGACTGAATAAATCAACAGTCATGTTGAGGACAGAATGTTCGCCATGTACGACTGGGCTCCCAGGGCTGCGGCAATAGAAATACTTATGACTGTTGTGAGAAAACTGACGTCAACATCTATTTGGGCGACTCCCAGGAGTAGTCCCATGGAAACGATAAGCATCTTGACGGCTTTGCCGAGAAATTCGGCATGTTCAACCTGCATTGTCGTAAATGCTGCTGTAACAAGCTGGCGGGAAATAGAGCCAAGAAAGAATGATGTGAAAATTATAAAAATGGCAATTGCAGTTGTGGTATATTTTTTAATACATTTTGTATAAATGTTGACAGGAACTCCAGTTACAGAATGTGGATAGCAAGGACAAGAAAAAAAGCAATGAGAGCCAAAAAACAATTTTTCCGATAAGTGGTTCAAATTGCGTTAACCTAACATAAATAAAAGATGGGATAAGTCAAATATGGAAACAACGAGCCAGAAGAGTTTATTGATCACTGTCCGCGATGCCATAAGCTGCAGCCAGGGAGTCTGTTTTGTCGGGAGTTTTTTTAAAAAACAAGATGATCTGCTGCTCACCCTTTTTTATGTGATGCCAAATCCAGTACCTGATCAAAGCATGATGGATCCCTGGGCAGATGACAATGCGATCGTCTCTGTCCCACCGTCTGAAATTGCAGAGGTTTTCACCCTTTGCACGAATGTTCTGCTTAAAAAGGGTTTTTCTGAAAAGCAGATAGAAAAAGTTGCCAGAAAAAAACAGTCAGGGACTGTCCAGGATATTATTAGTGAAGGGGAAAAAGGACTCTATGACGCCATAATCCTCGGCAAAAAAAGCACTTCGTTTCTTAAAAACATTCTCTCAAGAAGTATGGGTGATGACATTCTGGAAAAAGAGCTGACCGCGCCGGTCTGGTTCTGCCGTGACCCTGATGAAAACAGAAAAAATGTCCTCCTCTGTCTGGACGGTTCCCCCATGGGTGAGAAGGTGGCAGATCATGTAGGTTATGTCCTGCAGAATGAAGATCATCATTCCGTTACATTGTTTTATGTGGATAAGGGGCAGGGTGTTGACCAGGAGAAAATCTTCCGGGATGCCACTGAAGTGCTTAACTCGTATGGTATTGCTGATGCTAGAATCAATACGTCTACAGTTACATCTTTGCGGGTAACAAATGCCATTCTTGCCAAGGCTGAACGCGAAAAATTTGCCGTTATCGCCATCGGCTCTATCGGTCGCACTGCAACAAAAGGAATTTGCGACAGAATTGTCGGCACAAAATGTAAAAATATCTTTAACGAAATCGATAAAGCAGCGCTGTGGATTGTACCATAAAACCCTTGGTTAAAGATCCTCACTTGTTGCTTCACTTGCTTCAGTAAAAAAACAATAAGGTTTAGAGATGAAAAATTCTGAAACATCTGCAGCTGTTCAGCCGGCCTGGCATGCAGAAAAAATTGAAAAGGTCTTTTCTGTTCTCAAGAGTAACCAGGAAGGACTTGCCCATGAAGATGCTGCCGTAAGACTAGAGAAATACGGTTATAATAAACTGACACCACTGAAGAAGAAAAGTGCTGTTGTCCGTTTTCTTCTGCAATTCCATAATGTTCTCATCTATGTTCTGCTGGCTACAGGCGCGATCACGTTACTGCTTCAGCATTACCTTGATGCGGCAGTCATCCTTGGTGTTGTTGTTTTGAACTCCTTCATTGGCTTCATCCAGGAAGGCAAGGCAGAAAAAGCCCTTGACGCCATCCGTAATTTCCTCTCCCAGCAGGCCACTGTCATCCGCTGTGAAAAGAAGGATATAATCCCTGCGGATGAACTTGTGCCCGGCGACGTTGTCATGGTCCAGTCCGGCGACAAAGTCCCGGCTGATCTAAGACTTTTCAAAACACGAGAGTTGCGTATTGATGAAGCCGCCCTGACCGGTGAATCAATGCCTGTTGAGAAAAAAACAGAACCTGTTGACGAAAAGGTGACTCTCGGCGATCGAACCTGCTTGGCATATTCAGGGACCCTTGTGACGTATGGCCAGGGATATGGAGTGGTTATCGGCACCGGTGACAATACCGAGATCGGCAGGATCAACCAGATGCTTTCCAAGGTTCCTATGCTTACCACCAAGCTTCTGACCGAGCTTGGTGAGTTCGGAGAAAAGCTGACCCTGGCCATAGGGGTCATGGCAACGGCAACCATTCTATTCGGCATATTTGTTCGGCAATACACCTTTACGGATATGTTTCTTGCCGGTGTAGGACTGGCAGTTGCGGCAATTCCTGAGGGGTTGCCGGCCATTGTCACCATTACTCTGGCGGTTGGCGTACAGAGAATGGCAAAGCGCCATGCCATCATCCGCAGATTGCCTGCGGTGGAGACCCTCGGCTCGGTGACGGTCATCTGTTCTGACAAAACCGGCACCCTTACCCGTAACGAAATGACCGCCCAGACCATTGGCACGGCCAAGGGAATAATGGAGATAACCGGCGGCGGCTATGCACCAGAGGGGATGTTTCTGTTCAAGGGGAGCAATGTCAGCATAAAAGATGATAACCTCTTTAATAAAATTGCCGAAACATCTCTGCTCTGTAACGACGCGAATCTTGTCAACGAAAACAGCAAATGGCTGATTGAAGGAGACCCTACTGAGGGTGCTTTGACGGTGCTGGCGATCAAGGCGGGAAAAAATGTCGATGAAACCAACCAACACTTTCCCCGTATTGATGCCATACCCTTTGAATCTGAACATCGCTTCATGGGCACGCTCCACAGAGACAAGGAGCAGAACAGCTCTTTTATCTGTTTGAAAGGCGCCCCGGAAAAAATTATCGAGATGTGTAGTTTGCAGGTCGAAGAAGGGGGAGATGCTCCACTGAATAATAGCTACTGGCAGGAACTGATCATCGAATTTGCCGAAAGAGGCCAGCGAGTACTCGCTTTGGCCAGGAAGAACGTCGAGTTCAGCAAGAACGAACTGCACATGGTCGATATGGATGGAGGCTTTTCTCTGCTTGGCCTGGTGGGTATCATTGACCCGCCGCGGGAAGAGGCTATCGAGGCCATTCGTTACTGTCGCCAGGCGGGTATCCGGGTGAAAATGATTACCGGCGATCATGCCATTACCGCCAAGGCAATCGGCGCCCAGATGGGAATTGGCGACGGAACAGCCTATCTCAACGGTGAGGAATTGGCCACCATGGATGATGACCAGCTGCGGCTTGCCGTGCAGAGGGTGGATGTTTTCGCCCGGGTCAGCCCTGAACACAAGCTCAAACTCGTGCAGGCCCTGCAAGCCAATGGTGAAATAGTCGCCATGACCGGTGATGGTGTTAATGACGCACCTGCCCTCAAAAGGGCGGATGTGGGTGTGGCCATGGGTCTGAAAGGTACTGAAGTTGCTAAAGAATCAGCGGAAATGGTTCTTACTGACGACAATTTCTCGTCCATTGCCCACGCTGTGGAAGAGGGGCGGACCGTTTACAACAACATTAAAAAAGCCATAACCTTCATCCTGCCGACAAATGGCGGTGAGGCCGGAATCATCATCGCGGCGATCATGTCGGGCCGCATGCTGCCCATTACCCCGGCCCAGATCCTCTGGGTCAATATGGTAACGGCCATCACCCTGGCCCTGGCCCTGTCCTTTGAGCCCCCGGAAAAAGGCATCATGAAAAGGCCTCCTCGGGATCCCAAGGACCCAATAATTACCACCCTGCTGGTCTGGAGGGTTTTATTCGTGTCATCGATCATAGTGGTGGGAACATTCGGTCTGTTTTTATGGGAGAGAACCCATGGAGCTTCAATTGAACTGGCGAGAACCATCGCCGTCAACACCCTTGTCATGTTTGAAGTTTTTTACCTGTTCAGTACACGTTCTCTGAAAGATCCGGTAAGCAGTTTCCGGGATCTGCTTGGTAACAAATATGTTTATTATGCAATTCTGGCGGTCATTGGCGCCCAGCTCCTCTTTACCTATACTGCACCGATGCAGCAGCTCTTCGGTAACGAAGCGATTTCTGCCGCAACCTGGCTGAAAATATTCGTGATTTCGTTGTCCGTTTTTGTCCTGGTTGAGTTGGAAAAAAGAATTATCCTCAGATGGGAATTGAAAAGGAAGAAAATTCCGGAAAGACCGACTGTGCAATTTCTGGGATAGAGTTCTCACGACCTGCTTCCTTTCATTTGTTTTGTAAACAGTACGCTCAGTGCATCGTGAAACAATTTATGCTTTTGCTTTGCGATGCACTGTTATTATTCTCGGAGCTACCAATAGGGTCTCTGTGAAATAAAGACAAGGTTTCTTCCCATGGAAAAAAAACATTTGCCACTCACCACACATTACGAAAAATTTCTTAATGCAATTAATACCCTTCTCGTAATAGTTATAGCCATTGTTCTTGTTTCTGCTGTTTGCCTGCTTTTTTTAGACATTTTCCATATGATCCAAACAAAGTTTACCCAGGGACTTGGAACAGTTTTAGGCTCGCTCATTATAATTTGGGTTATAATGGAACTGCTGGAAGCGCAGATCGACCATTTAAATGGTAAAAAATTAAAAGCGAGCATCTTTGTTGTCGTAGGAATCGGGGCATTTATAAGGAAGTTATTTGTCGCCTCACTTATCCCTGACAAGGTCGACTTTGCTTATTTCAACCTCCTTGCCATTTTCGTTCTCAGTATCACCTATCTCATCCTGCGATTTGCCGAATATCATCTGGGGACAAATGAAGGAGAAAACCAAACTTAAGCATACCTGGAGATTTTTTTTCGACAGGGTAAAAGCGAATTTGGTATCCTTTATTGACGACTGGTATGAACCGAAAGAAAAACAGCGCCTGATTTTCAATTCAACGACTTTGGAGTCTTTATGAAGGTGGCCAACAATCTTTTCCCCGCATTACCCGCCCGGATCGCCGGTCTTGGCGAACTTGCTGAAAATCTCTGGTGGAGCTGGCACCCGGCAGCCAGGATGCTCTTTAAGATGTTGAGCCGACGGCGATGGAAGGAGAGCATTCACAACCCGGATAAGATGCTGAAGGAAATGCCAGCGGAACTGCTTGTGGCAGCAAGCCTTGATGATGAGTTTCTCGCCCATTATGACACCGTTCTCGCGCAGTTTCGGCAATACATGGAAGTCAAGTCCTGCTCTCTGCTGCGCAGCGACTGCCCCCGCGATGCCCCGGTCATTGCCTACTTTTCGGCCGAGTATGGGCTGCATCATTCCTTGCCTTTTTATGCCGGCGGCTTGGGTTTTCTAGCTGGTGACTATCTCAAGGAATGCAGTGATCTTAATATCCCTCTGGTTGCCGTTGGCTTCATGTATCCTGAGGGCTATGTCCGTCAGCGGATCAGTGCGGACGGCTGGCAGGAAAACATTAAGTTTACCCTGGACAGGGAGGCTGCCCCCATCTCGCGAGTGATGGATGACGCCGGACTCCCCCTGGTGGTCCAGGTGCCGATAATCGAGCCTCCGATCTATGTTGCGGTCTGGAAGGTTAGCGTTGGCCGCGTTCCCCTCTACCTGCTTGATACGGATATAGA
>JAQIBE010000143.1 GCA_027859235.1 Desulfobulbaceae bacterium | reverse complement strand
ATGGTGGATAGTGAGGGCAGGGTGCAGCGTCTGCTGGCCATCTCCCGTGACATCACCGAATCCCACCTGCACCAGCAGGAATGGCAGGACGCCATGGCCTTCTTTGCGGACGGTATCGTCATCCTCGATCTGGACAACCGGGTCGTGCGGGCCAATCAACCCTTCTGGCTGCTGACAGGGACCAGCCCGGAACAGGGTGTTGGCAGGGACATCACCACCATCCTCCATCCCCAGGGCGGGGAGGAGATCTGTCCATGCTGCCTGGCCCGGAGCCAGGGGGAGGACGGCCTCTTTACCCTGGAGGGGGATGATCCGGTCAACCCCTGTGGCTACCCCGTTGAGCTCATGGTGAGGATGATCAGGGATGCCAAGGGACAGCCTCTCTCCGTGCTCATGGGCTTTCACGACCTGCGGCGTCAGCGGCAGGCGGAGGAGGAGCTGCGCCATCACCGTGACCATCTGGAGGAGCTGGTGGCCCTGCGTACCGCCGAGCTTGTCCAGAAGAATAATGACCTGAGTCAGCTGAATAAACAATTTGTCGGCCGGGAGCTGCGCATGATCGAGCTGAAGAAGGAGATTGCGCGCTTGCAAAGAAAAGAGAATGATGAATAATGAATATTCGCTATTCGGTATGCCAAGCTCTCCCCGTTCGTTTTACCTGTAAAAATAAGCACCGAGGTCTTGTATGTCCAATATAAACGCTGGAAGAAAATCGGTAAGTCTTGAAATTTGTTTAAATTTTACTCTTGCCCTTGTTCTGAGCCTTGCAGCTGTTTTTCTCATTAATCAGGTAAATAACCAGGGACGAGAGCAGGCCCTGTTAGAGGCTGAGGCCAAGGCCCAGCTTATTCTGGATCGTAATCTGGCAATCCATACCTATTTTTCTCATACCCTGAAACCCAAGGTGTTTGAGCTGACAGATCCTGTTCGGGATGAAAATTATTTTGAACCGGCCTGGATGTCGTCAACCTATGCGGTGCGAGAGATAGACAAGATATTTAAGACCTTAAATAAGGAGGAATATTATTATAAGGAGTGTGCAATTAATGCCCGCAGCCCTGAAAATGAAGCGGATGAATTTGAAAAAGCATTCATTGAAGAGTTGAATGCAGATCCAACCATTGGATACCGGTCATTAACCCGGCAGCTGGATGACGGATATTATTATGTCACCTTACGCCGTGGAGAGGCTATGGAGGAATCATGTCTCAGATGCCACACCACACCTGGCAAGGCTCCGCAGGGTCTGGTTGATGTCTACGGTGCGCAGCGGAGTTTCAATCGCAGCAATAAGGATGTGGTCTCTGCCATTTCAATCCGTGTGCCGCTCTCTGCCGCCTACGCACGGGCGGATCTGTTTTCCAGACACCTGGCAACGCTATTTGTCATCGTCCTGATCATGATCTTTGCTGTCCAGCACTTTATCCATAAATTTCTTATATTAGAACCAATAATAAGAATGAAGAACAAGGCCATGGATATCAGTGAAAATGAAGAACTCCTTGGGGAGGAAATATCCCCGCCTACCAGTTATGAATTCGGAGAATTAGCCGCTGCCTTCAACACCATGTCCAGAAAGCTCAGGCTCCATGTGGATCATTTAGAGGAGATGGTCAAGGAGCGGACCTGGAAGCTGAATCGGAGCAAGGAGGAGTGGGAGGCAACCTTTAACGCCATCCCCGACATCATCACCATTCA
This sequence comes from Desulfobulbaceae bacterium, assembly GCA_027859235.1. Taxonomy (GTDB): domain Bacteria; phylum Desulfobacterota; class Desulfobulbia; order Desulfobulbales; family SURF-16; genus JAJRUT01. Next base: position 429 of record JAQIBE010000143.1, on the reverse strand, counting down.
GGACCGGGATATGCGTATTGTCCGGGCCAACAGGGAAGCCGAGCTCTTTTTTCACCGGGAGACGGAGGGGCTGATCGGTCAATCCTGTTATGAGGTGCTGCGCGGTGTTTCAGAACCGTGCCCAGGCTGTCCGCTGCCTTCTACCAGATCCGACAAAGGCACCTACTCAGAAATAATATACCATGCCGAGATGGCAAAGACCTTCCAGGTCTCCTCCGCGGCAATGCTTGATGAGAAGGGAGAGGTGCAATACCTCGTCCACATTGCCCGGGACATCACTGAGCAGAAGAAACAGGAACAACTCCTGCTGCAGATGAGTGTGCAGCAGGAACAGCTCAACCATTTTGAAAGTTTGCGGACCATGGCCGGGGCCATTGCCCATCGTTTTAACAACTCCATGGCGGCGGTACTGGGTAATCTGGAGCTCAT
>JAQIBE010000052.1 GCA_027859235.1 Desulfobulbaceae bacterium | reverse complement strand
ACCTATGTCTTAAATCGTTTTTCAGTCCCCGGACTCATCTTCTTTCTTGTGGCCTTTATCGCCGCATTCATGTCCGAACGACTGCATAACGCTGAACTTGAATTAAGTAAAACCACCTTGGACCGTGACCGGTTGGCCATCTTGTACAAACAGATATTTGATGACATAGCCACTGGCATTATCACCGTGGATGGTAATAATGTCGTCACATCATTCAATCAGGCGGCGCATCGTATCAGTGGTTTTTCGGAAGCAGAGGCCGTCGGCCGGGCCTTACAAGAGTTTATGCCGGAGCTTCTGGAGGGGAAAACCGGGAAGGTCCGGCCGCTGGCTATAATCTGCCGCAAGGATGGTGCTAAAATCCCTGTGGGCTATTCATGGTCACGACTTAATCTGCCGGGCGGAACCGGTATTGGTCGGATTTACACCATCAAGGATCTCTCTGAAATCAAACGCATGGAACAGCAAATACGCCAAGCTGAAAAAATGGCTGCCATCGGCCGCATGGCAGCGGGTATTGCCCACGAGTTTAGAAATCCCCTGGCAGCCATGAGCGGTGCCGCCCAGCTTCTCGAACAGGAGATAGGCTCAGACTCAACAACCCAGGCCTTAATGAATATTATCATCAGGGAGTCTGACCGAATGGAGGAAACGATTCGCGAGTTCCTTCTCTTTTCGCGGCCATCTGAACCTGTAATGACGTGGTTCAATATCGCTGCCCTCACCCGGAAAGCCCTTGAAATGGTTGAGAATGACCCCGAATGGAACAATGACATCGATGTTTTGGTAAGCATGGACAAGACACTTGACTGCTGGGGAGACGCAAACCAGATTCGCCAGGTCCTGATTAACCTGCTAATCAACAGCAACCAGGCCATGAGCAGCATAGAGGAGCCACGCATAACCATTCAGGCTGAGGAAGACCTCTCAGAACAGGGGGGAGATATTCTTATTTCCATCACGGATAACGGGCGAGGGATACCGCAAAAAAAACAGACAAATATATTTGACCCATTCTTTACAACAAGAGAAAACGGCACTGGCCTGGGACTATCCATTGTCAGCCAGATTATAAATAATCATGATGGAGAACTTACAGTAGGAAACGCCACACCTCAGGGAACCGTTTTTCAAATAAGGTTACCCCACCCATAAAAAACTATCGACAAAGCCCGATGAACGTCAGGACAATATACAGGCCAAGCCAACAGAGTGAATAAAGGGTTGCCACTCTACCAGGCTGTTGTGTATGGCGGATAAAGAACAAACCCGCAAGGAATGTCAGCGGGAAGAACACCCCGGACCAAAGAGGGGGGATATATATGAGTAACTCCTGCAACCCCAGAAAAAACCATGGCCCGGCAATATGAGTAGAGCTTAACGTTTCCGGCTCCATCGGCGCATCAATAATAAGGGATAACATAAAGAAAAAGCTGAGCAGCAGCCCATGATTCTTGATATTCGCCCGATATTTACGCACATGATCCCAGCAGAGTATGCCCCAAACCACCCCAAAACCAACAATATGATTGGCATATACCCGTGTCATGCCTTCGGTTGTCACTGAAAACAGGAGATTATTCAATAACTCACCGACAAGGGGCACGGAAAGGCAGATGTTTTCAGCGATGAGACCGGCCATCTCACCTGTGGCATCTCCCCGCAGCACATACCCTGAGAACAGCAGCAGCAGCGCAAAGGGTATTGAGCCGATAAGCGGCAGCCATTTCCCCCAACTCATTTGCAGGTATGTTTTATTTATGAAAATGGCAAGCAGATGAACTAAGGAAAAAACGAAGAATCCCTGACTGGAAAAGAAATGCAGGCTGCGCCAGAAGGTACCGAAGGGCACCAGAACATCCATACCGGTCGTGGAGAAATACGGAGTTTCAGCCTGATACTGAAGAGCAACAATAATACCCGTAACAACGGATAGATACAGGGAAACGAGGCAGAGCTCCCCCCATTTAACCGCAGCAAAGCGCTGATTGAAATCTAATTTATGTTCCATCTACAGCGTTACCATGAACCCTTTATTCTCCGCCAGCGGCTCAACCACATATCTCGCCAGATCATCCTTTGCAGGACCTGCCACGCGGAGACCTTCAGGGGTAAATTGCGAATTATGACAGGGGCAGACAAGCAGTTTCTGCTCTTGATTGAAGTTGAGGCGGCAGCCAAGATGGGTGCATTTTCTACTCACCGCCCACGCGGACTTTTCCCCGACAAAAAGGATGAAATCTGGATCGAGATGCACATCACCAATTAAAAGTCTTTTTTCAACTCGAACAAAACGCGGCTTTGGGGGGATATAGAATTTAACAAATTGCACCACCGGGTAGAAAAAGGCAAAAATAGCCCCCACTTTAATAACTGCCCAGCCTGAAAGGACAAAGGTTCTCCGATTCGTTTTCTTGTTGTAATCACACATATCAGACCTGGACGAGACGAACAAAAACATCACGTAAGCCACGAACACCAGATAGGGGATCCTGCTTTGAGCGGCTCAGTAAACGATTCACCGAAATTCCGTTATTATACCCCTCGCTCATGCGGGGCGACAAATTACCAAAACCGTGGCTGGTAAAGCAACAATCATCCCGTATTCCAGGGGTAACCTTAACCTCAACAGAGTTGCTGGATTGGATACCATCACCACTCTCAAGCCTTACGCGCTGTCCATGTTTAACATGCTGCATTGCAGCAGACCCTGCAGACAACCAGAGCACATTTTCAGCCTGCTCATGATTAAGCCATGGGTTACCACTGGTCCGGCTTAAGGTATGCACGGGACAACGGCCGCTTATTAAACGGATATAGCCATCAGGG
>JAQIBE010000281.1 GCA_027859235.1 Desulfobulbaceae bacterium | reverse complement strand
CCTTCATGATCCGCGCCAGGTCGTCACCATCAACAATTTCATATTGAATGAGAACGGCCGCCAGTTTTTCTATCTTTGGCCAGTGTTCGTCAACAAGCTGCACTGCCTTTTCTGTTGCGTCTTTAATCCAATACTGCACCTGATTTTCCACCGTGGAGAGAAAAATCTGCCGACTGACATTCTGGGACAGGGTATCCGTATGGACATACCCTATGGTTTCATCCATACCCAGACTTGCCACTGCGGCATAGGCCTGTTGCGTTGCCTGTTCAAGATCGTTGGCTGCCCCGGTATTAAGCCCGCGCCCGCCGAACTTCTTCATGCTGGCAATCCTGCCGGCCATCAAGACACAAGAGTTATGAAAGATCTCATCCTTGGAAATATTGCCGGGAAAATCTTCCAGGGTATAGGAGATAAACCCCAGCACCTGCAGCCTGGGGGCAATAGTCACCTGTTCAATCTTGATATCCGGCAGAAGAAGAAAAGAAAGTACGGCGTGACCCGCCTCGTGATAGGCGGTGATCCTGAGCTCCTCGTCAAGATTACGCATATGTTTCTTCTCAAGCTTATAGCCATACTTGATAATATTAATCTGCTCGATCAGAATCTCTTCGGTCAGACATTCCAACCCGTTACGGATAGCATACAGGGAAGCCTCCTTACCGATACGCTGCAGATCATAGCCGTTCATCCCGGAAATATAGCGGATCACCCTTTCCACATTTATCTTGCCGTCGTTGGGTTTCTTGAGAATCTTATCTATAAAGAAGCGCCGGGCCTCTCTATCCAGTTCGGGCACCTCGACAAAGGTGTCAATCCGGTCCGGAGCAATAAGGACCGGACTCACCTCCTGCCGGTTCAGGGCTGTGGCAATGGTGAACACGAGGCTGGCGGGATCCGTTTTAACACTGTCCAGTTCCAGGACCAGCTGATCGTCCGGCATGGTTGTAAGGACTCCCGCAAGGAGCCCTTTGACGTCAATACCATCGAGGAAGACAATGGCTGGGGCATACTCCCGCGCCTCCTGGTAGGCCTTGCTGATATAATCGGGATCAAAGAGATCCGTCCGCGAGGCATACACAAAGGGCAGTCCCATTTCCTGGATAAAGGCCTTGCTGAGCATGGTTTTACCAACGCCTGCAGATCCATACATAAGCAGGCCCTTGGGCATGTCTATAGCAAACCGCGTGACCAGACCCGGATTTTTGAGCACTGTTATGATCTGCTTTAACGTCTCCTTCGTTGCCTTATTGCCGGCAATATCAGCAAAACCGATGGTTGAAAATTCGATGCAGGGCCGCACCTCTTTTATTAATTCTTCGCCCGCAGAGACTTTTTCCACCCGCCCCTTGGCAACACTTAAAAACAGCGTGCTGCCCCGCATATACTCCTTCCACGCCAGACTTATCGTTGCATTTTTCTTATACAGATGGAGAAGGTCCTCTTTTCTCTCCTGCAGACCGGCTATAAACTCAGAGGCCTGCTTCGATACCTTAAACACGACCTTTTGCGGAAAGACCTGCCCTTCCCTGACATATCTGGTGACCCTGCCGAGAAGCGCCTCAGGCAGCTGCTGCTTAATCTTTTTTGCATTGATAGGGGCGCCGAGTGACAGGATAAGCAGGGCCATCAATTGTTCCACATCCCTGAACTGGAACGTTATACCGCTTTTATCGCCAAATTTCTTGGCATGCACATCCAGAGATTGACAGCCGATCCGGACCATGGACTCCAGGCTCAAGCGGTTGAACAGCATGATAAAATTCCGGCCCATGACCTCCAGAAGTTTCGGGGCAATGGCTGGCTGGATCATATCGAAGGCAATTTTTTTTTCTCTTGCAAGAACCTTTATGGCCAGATCCTGGGTCTGTACCCTGTTTTTGCTGAAACCCTCCAGAAAATCACGGTTCTTGTATAAGGCACTGCCAAGGGTGGAGGTGAAAATGATAATCGTCTCCCTGAAACTCACCCCGGAATCAGGATCGCCACTGGAGAGCAGGTTTAAAAGTGCCAGGTGCAGCTGGTTATCCGCCTTTTCTATTCCTTCAAAAATAATGATGGAGCGCGGATGTTCACGGACACTCCTGACCAGGTCGCCTTCCGTGACTCCTTCCTGGCCACCTGACACGCCAAGCAGTGGAAAGATAGTTTCAGGATCGCTATACTGCTCCATATCGAGATGGATGACATACGAGTACCCTTCGAGGAATTCGGCAAGCCCCCGCGCCAGATATATTTTCCCCACTGAATCGGGGCCCAGAAAGGTGAAAATTCCCCGCGGCTGAGACTCTTCCGGCCTGCACGACATATGAATCAGTCCATCAACAACCTCATCAACCGCATCGTCCTGATCATAGATTATTGTCTTGAGCTGCGACCTGATCGTCGCAAACAGTTGAAAAAAATCCCGGTCTTGTTCTTGAGTCATCATTTCTCCTTAGCCACCACCCTCTTTCCTGTTCTGCCTCAGCGCTGCAAGCACATACAATGCAGCGGTCGGCCGGGACAGGTCCTGGTCGTCCGGCCATAACTAATAGTAGGGGGTCGGCAGCAGAAGATGCAAGGGAAACGTGGGCCAGCCCCAGGAGGTCAACAAAGGGGGCAAACAGAGACATCCTGGATGTGCAAAAAACAGATTCACGCTTACGACGAAGATGGCCGCCGACTGCACCCCAGACGTAACCAGGTATACCCCAATAAACCGGAAAGGAGAGAGGCGGCGAGAATGCCGATCTTGGCATTATCGAGTAAATTACCCTGACCAACAAAGGCCAACTCACCGATAAAAAAGGCCATGGTAAAACCAATACCGGCAAGCATCCCAACCCCGCCAATATGGGCCAGACTCACATCCTGGGGGAGACGCGCTATACCCAACTTCACCAGCAGCCAACTAGACCCGAACACCCCTATAAACTTCCCGCCCACAAGGCCGATAACAATACCCAGGGTTACCGGGTGCATGAGACTGTCAGCAAGGGTGGAGACATCAATGGCAACACCGGCATTGGCAAGGGCAAAGAGCGGAACAATAAAGAAAGACACCCAGTGATGCAGGCGATGTTCCAACTGTTCCAAGGGGGGTTGAATCGCCTGAATCGCCGTCTCAAACCCCTGCACAACGCTCTGCTGCGCATCGTCCTCCATGATCGTTTTACCCGAACGTGCGGCCCATTTAAATCGAGTTATGAGCCGTTTCATCTGCTTTATAAACATTTCAGGCAAACATTTTGAATTGGCAGGAACCGTGAGAGCCGTCAGGACACCGGCCAAAGTCGCATGGACTCCGGATTGCAGCAGCATGAGCCACAGCCCGCCGCCGAGCAAGAAATACACTAAAGAGGAGCGAATTCCAACCACATTGCAGAGGAGAAGCAGCCCGAAGAAAACACCAGCCCAGCCCAGAGCCCACCAGGCAATGGACGAGGTATAAAAGAGGGCAATGATGAGCACAGCACCGAGATCATCAACAATGGCCAGGGCCAGCAGAAAGCTGAGCAGGGTTTTCGGAATACGGTTTCCCAGAAGAACCATGACACCAACCGCAAAGGCAATATCCGTGGCCATGGGAATCGCCCAACCGCTCTGCCCCTCCCCACCCCAATTAAAGAGGGCAAACAACAACGCGGGCATGAGCATACCGCCCACGGCAGCCGTAACAGGAAGCACCGCCTGACGCAAATCAGACAATTCACCCACCAATATTTCCCTTTTAATCTCGAGTCCCACAACCAGGAAAAACAACGCCATCAACCCGTCATTAATCCACTGGTGAATCGTATGACTCAGCTGCAAATCGCCAAGGTGCAGGGCAACCTTGGTATGCAGCACCGTGTAATACAAGGTAGACAACCCGGAGTTTGCCAGAACCATACCCAAGATGGCACAGAACATGAGCAGGAGAGCGCCTGAGGCCTGATCATGGACAAACTCGTCAAGCGGTGTCCGAATCCGTTTAAATACCCGCTCGATTCGATTCTTCGGGAGTAACAAGTCATTTTTCTTCATATTCATCCATCACAGTCTTCACGTTCAAAACAACGCAGCAAACCTCATACACCCCGGGCAAAATACGCTGCCGTGAGGGATTGTCCGACCACAACCCCTCTAGATCCATGCCTGAAGGCGGCATGGGCAATCACAAGGGCAGCATAAAAAAACGCATCCCCTTACCCTTTGAGTTTTACATAAATCTATTCTGGAAGCCACAAACATTAAATAATTAACAGTCCATTCGCGGATTTCAAGGAGAACCACCATGCACAACCCGCTTCGCATATCTGCAGGGGCAGGGTCCGGGCATAAAAAAAGCCGGGGATTTCTCCCCGGCACTTTCAGACAACTATGTGGGGGAAACAGACCTATTTGGCGGCCCTGCCCTCCTCAGTGATTTCATACTTACAACGCACCGGGCTGCTGATATATCCTTTCTTTTTCAGGGCGGTAAGTTTACAACTCACCGACTTGGATTCCAGACCCGTTGCCGCGGCTATATCTTTACAACCACTGGGACCTGTTTGACCGGCCATTGCCGCAAGAATCTTTTTTTGTTCGTCCGTTAAGCCTTTATTACATCCACATCCACATCCAGCCATGGGTATCTCCTTTATTGTTTAAATTCAACCAGCTCTATTTGATAATTATTACTATTTAGATGAATTGTCAAGCTTGTCCGCCAAAAAAGTCATACCCATTGCCGAGACAATTATGTTTTTTTTGTGATAACTGTCTGCAAGCAAAATTGCAGGAACGCAGATCCAGCAAGAATCAGGACGCATTACACTCCAGGAGTTACATAAGGCGGAACCCGGCGGCCAGGCGACGGGATATCGCCCCATGCACCGCATCCTCTCACCCCGTGAGAAACACCCCCTGCTAAACCCTCATCTCCTATTTACACATCCAGCTTCAGCGTTTATACATTCATGACTAAACATGGGCTGTTGCCCACTCATTACATGCACACCCTTACCAAGCAACCCACCATAGTTACAGGAGCTTTCCATGAGTGACGATCCACATAAAATCATCTATTCGATGATCAATGTTTCCAAAATTTATAATAACAAGCCTGTACTGGAGAAGATCAACCTCTCCTATTTCTACGGCGCCAAGATCGGTGTTCTCGGCCTGAACGGTTCAGGAAAGAGTTCCCTGTTGCGCATCCTGGCCGGCACCGACACTGAATTCCAGGGTGAGACCTCCATTGCCCAGGGGTTAACCGTGGGTATGCTTGAACAGGAACCGCATCTTGATAATGCCAAGACCGTCAGAGAAATTGTTGAGGAAGGGGTTGTTGAGATCGTGGATCTCCTCAAGGAATTTGAAGAGATTAACAATAAGTTTGCTGAACCCATGTCCGATGACGAGATGGACGCCCTCATCACCCGACAGGGTGAGGTGCAGGAACTTCTCGACCACACCGGCGCCTGGGACCTTGACGCCAGACTGGACATGGCCATGGATGCACTCCGTTGCCCCCCCGGCGACAGTTCAGTGGAATTCCTCTCCGGTGGTGAACGGCGCCGCGTGGCGCTCTGCCGCCTCCTCCTCAAGAAGCCCGATATCCTCCTGCTGGACGAGCCGACAAACCATCTTGATGCGGAAACCGTGGGCTGGCTTGAGCAGCATCTGCGGCTCTATGAAGGCACGGTCATTGCCGTGACCCATGACCGTTATTTCCTGGATAATGTTGCCGGCTGGATTCTGGAACTGGATCGCGGCAAGGGCATCCCCTGGAAGGGCAATTATTCATCCTGGCTTGACCAGAAACAAAAGCGTCTGGCCCAGCAGGAGAAGCAGGAGACCGAGCGGCAGAAGACCTTGAAGCATGAACTGGAGTGGATCAAGATGTCCCCCAAGGGGAGGCGCGCCAAGTCCAAGGCCCGCATCAAGGACTATGACAAGCTCTTAAATCAGGACACCCAGGAACGCATTGACAAGCTTGAGATCTTTATCCCGGCTGGTCCGCGTCTTGGCAGCATTGCCATTGAAGCGAAAGGGGTTTCCAAGGGGTTTGATGACAAGCTCCTGGTGGAAGACATGACCTTTTCTCTGCCCTCCGGCGGCATCATTGGTGTGGTGGGGCCGAACGGCGCAGGTAAATCCACCCTGTTCAAGATGATCACCGGCCAGGAGCAGCCGGACAAGGGCGAGATCATCGTGGGTGATACGGTCAAACTGGCCTATGTTGACCAGTCCCGCGATGTGCTTGATCCGGAGAAAACCATCTGGGAGACGATCTCTGAAGGAATGGATGTGATTCCCCTGGGGGACCGGGAAATGAACTCCCGGGCCTATGTGTCGCGCTTTAACTTCTCAGGCAGTCAGCAGCAGCAGAAGGTGGGTGAAATCTCCGGCGGCCAGCGCAACCGCGTCCATCTGGCCCGTATTTTAAAGGCAGGGGCCAATGTTATTCTGCTGGATGAGCCCACCAACGACCTGGATATCAACACCCTGCGCGCCCTGGAAGAGGCGTTGGAGAATTTCGGCGGCTGCGGCGTGGTGATCAGCCATGACCGGTGGTTCCTCGACCGCATCGCCACCCATATCCTGGCCTTTGAGGGCGACAGCCGGGTGGTCTTCCATGAAGGGAATTACTCGGATTATGATGAAGACCGCAAGAAACGTCTCGGTAAAGAGGCGGAGCAGCCCCACCGGATCAAGTATCGCCAGTTGACACGGTAGCGAAATCTCAGGTTTTTTTTGGAACCACGGATGGACACGAATGGACACGGATTTTATTTTTACTCGACACCGCTATGCGGTGTCTCAACATGCTTTTATCCGTGTGTATCCGTGTGTATCCGTGTTCATCCGTGGTTCTTCCCTTGTTCGCTACCCAGGGGTTCCTTACCTAGAGTGCACCGCTCCAACCGCCTCAGCCAACCTGCGCAGATCATCATCCGTATGATGCAGGGTCACTGAAAAGCGCAACCGGGCCGTATGCTCAGGAACCGTTGGCGGCCGCACCGCAGTGACATGAAAGCCCCTGTCTTGCAGGGCACCTGCCATTCCCATGGCCACATCACTGGCCCCGATCATCAGGGGGACAATCTGCGAATCGGAGTGCAGCTGGAATCCTTGCTCACTTAAACAGGTTATGAATGTCCTGGTCTTTTCTTTTAATCTATCCGCAAGCCATGGCTCCTCCCGGATCACCTGCAGCGCCCCGAGACTTGCGCCGATCACCCCCGGCGGCAGGGCAGTTGAATAGATAAAACTCCGGGCCCGGTTCAGCAGATAGTCAATCCACACCTGATCCGCGGCCACATAGGCGCCATAGCTGCCAAGCCCCTTGCCGAAGGTACCCATGACGAGTTCAACATCATCGGTCACCCCCTCCTCTTCCACCAGACCGGAACCGGTCTGGCCGAATAGGCCCGTGGCATGGGCCTCATCCACCAGCAGGACACAGTCAAACATCTTTTTCAGCCGGACAATGGCCACCAGAGGGGCTCGGTCGCCATCCATGGAGTAGAGGGATTCCACCACAATGAGAGCCCGCCCTGTGCCCCGTCTGGCCTGCAATAATTCCTGCAAATGCTCCGTATCATTATGGCGGAAGCGCACCACCGTCGCCCCGGAGAGTTTGCAGCCGTCCACGATGGAGGCATGATTGAGGCGATCTGAAAAAATCACATCATGCCGTCCCACCAGGGCGGGAATCATACCGCTGTTGGCCATATAGCCATTGCCGAAGAGAAGGGCCGACGCCTTGCCCTTATACCCGGCAATGGCGCGCTCCAGCTCATGGTGGTAGTCGCAATCACCGCTCATCAGTCTGGCCGCGCCCGCACCGGCGCCATATTGTTTGAGATAGCGGACCCCTGATTCAATAACCCGGGGATGGTGGCTGAGAGCAAGGTAGTCGTTGGAGGAAAAATCAATCAGAGGCGCGGCGGAGTGCACAGCGGCAAGAGGCTGCCCCACCTGACGCTGGAGCGGATGGAGCTTACGCAGCAACCCGTCAGCCTTACGCTGTTCGAGCCAGCTCAGCGGGTCCATATCTCTCGCATCTGGTTCACAAAGGCCAGATCCTGCTCCGGGGTTCTGCCCCGTTGGGTGAGATAGCCGCCAATCATCATGCCGTCGGCCCCGGCCATGAAGGCGGAACTTAAGAATTCACCCAGGGCTGATTCACGGCCTGCGGCAAGACGCAGGGGAACATCGGGCAGAATAATGCGGAAGATGGCGATGGCGCGCAGAATTTCATCCTGGCTCAGGGGGGCAACATCACTTAAAGCCGTGCCCTCCAGACTAATGAGAATATTGAGGGGAACAGAATCAACCTCCAGTTCAGCGAGGCTGCGGGCCAGAGACACCCGGTTCGTTTCATCTTCACCCAGACCAATAATGCCGCCGCTGCACACCGACAGACCCGCCTCCCTGGCCGCTTTCACCGTGGCAACGCGTTCTGCAAAGGTATGGGTTGCACAGATGGAGGGGAAAAATTCCTGCGAAGACTCGAGATTATGATGATAGCGGCTCATCCCTGCATCGCGCCATAGAGTGAGATCCGCAAGCGAAGCAATGCCAAAGGAACCGCAGATGCCGATATCAACCCTACCCTTAATGGCTCCGATCAGCTCGCCATAGGCCGCAACCTCATCACCCACAGGCCCGCGTCCGGAGGTCACCAGGGAAAAACGGGATGCGCCGTTATCCTTGGCTGCCACAGCCGCAGCCACGGCGGTCTTCACGTCAACAAGGGGATATTCAGGGGAATTTGTGAGGAAATGGGCAGATTGGGTACAGTAGGCGCAGTCCTCACTGCATTTACCGGATTTGGCATTGAGGATGGAACAGAGAGAAAAACGGTCCTGACGTCTGGCAAGCTTCAGACGCAAAGCCTGGGCCATCAGGTCCAGGGTAGAGGTCTGCTCAAAGGGATTTTCCACAGCCATAGCAGCTCACCCCTTGCGAAAACCAAAGACGCCGCCCTTACTCTTGCTATTAGTATAGGCCGGAGCGCGACTACCTTTGGACCGGGGTTTCGGCCTGGAAACAGGGATTGTTTTCTTATGGATACGGGGCGGTTTGGGCCACAGGTTTTCAGCAACCTTCTCGCCGCCGCCAGCCTGCTGCACCAGACCATGGAAGAGCAGACCTTGCCCGAAATAACTCTTCTTCGTCAGCCACTTGGGCCACCCCTTGCCGCGATTCTTCATAAAAAGAGGCAGGAGGGTCAGCGTGGTGGCGATCTGTTCTTTCAAGGCCCGTTTAATATCAAGATGAGCCATGATATGTTTGAGATGCTCACGAATCTCGCGGGACAGGGCAAAGGCATCCCCGGTCTTCAAACCAGTGTTTAAATCCGGGAAGCGGCGTCTGGCCCAGGGCAGGATGAGCACGGCAAGGAGCATATCATCCTTTAAGCGCCCGCCCGTGGATTGAACCATGTCAACCGCGGTAAGCAATTGTTCTAATTCCTCTTCGACCCCCTCCTCCTCAAGCACCTCAGCATAAAAGGGCAGTAAGCTCGTGAGTAAGCCACTCCGGGCCGCAAAACGCACCCACTGGCCGCTGGCACGGCCATGCAGATCCTTGAATAATTCATCACGGATGCGTGATACCGGACAGACTGACAGGGAGTCGCAATGGGTTTGAATCGCCGTCCAGGTCGCAGGCTCGATAGTGAAGCCTGAGCGGGCCGCGTGGCGGATGGCCCGCATCATGCGCACCGGATCCCGACCAATGCGCAGATCGGCATTGCCGATAATCCGCACGACCTTGTCATCCAGATCCTGCACCCCGCCGACATAATCAATGATGGTTTCCTGCTCAATATCATAAAACAGACCGTTAATGGTCAGGTCACGCCGGAAGGCATCTTCGCGCTCATCACCAAAGGCGTTATTATGGGCGAGCACCTCCCCCTTCTTGTCGTCATCACACTCCGTACGACAACGAAAGGTGGATAACTCAATAATTTTATTATCGTGAAAGAAGACCTGCACCAAACGGAAACGCCGGCCGATCACCCTGCTGTTGCGAAACAGCTTGCGAACCTGGGTGGGACTGGCATCAGTGGAAAGATCAAAATCTTTGGGGGAGACGCCCTGATACAGATCGCGCACCCCGCCGCCGACAAGATAGGCCTTATAGCCTGCCTTGGTCAGTTTTTTGAGGACATACGCTGCATCAGAGTCAAGGGACGCTGCGGTTATACCATGAGATTCCACCCCGACAATACGCGGAGGTGGATCCTGTTGTTCTTTTTTCATACCCGTTCTTTTATTTTGCCCCGCACCCTCCCCGCCATAGGATTACAGACAGGGGAGCGAATACAGGAGTCGAACAGTGTTAATAATTGATACTGCAGTTGAAGCTATCGGGGGACACCCCCAAAGAAACTATACCGATTTCGCCTCGGCAATAAACTGGTCAAAGACCTCGCGGACAGAAATGATGGAGTGAAATTTACCCACATTCTCGCCAGAAAAGAAGAGACCGTTTTCATAATCACCCTCATACGCCTTCATCAAACGATCGGCAATACAATAATGGTGGTCACATTTTTTCAGACAGTGATAACGGCATTCCTTGTCCTTCAGGTCTTCGCCGGCTGCGAGAGCACGGACAAATGGCGTATTCAAGGCCCGACCGGGCATACCCACGGGTGACGAGGTCAGGACCACATCCTTGTTTGTTGCCTCAAGCATGGCCTGCTTGAAACGATCATCCACCGGACATTCATGGGTCATGACAAAACGGGTGGCAATCTGCACCGCATCGGCACCGTATTTCCCCATGAGTTCAGCCATCTCATACCCGTTGGTGATACCGCCGGCCGCAATGAGGGGAATCCCCTTAACGACCTTGCGAATTTCAGGAAAGAGATCCCTGAGGGCCACATCCGTTCCCAGGTGACCGCCTGCCTCTTTGGCCTCAACGACAATGGCCGCAGCCCCCAGTTTCTGGGCAAGCTTGGCAAAGGCTGGAGACGAGACAATGGAGACAATGGGGGTATTGGTTTCCTTACCGATCTTGAAGATATCCCGGGAAAAACCCGCCCCGGTGACAATGATATCAACACCGGCATCAATGGCGCCAATAACCGTCTCATGGAAATTTTTCACGGCAAACATAATGTTTGCGGCAATGACCCCCTTGGTCATGGACTTGGCCTTGCGAATTTCCGCCTTCACCTCTTCCACGGGGATAACCGAAGCGCCGATGGTACCGATACCGCCGCATTCAGCCACCGGCGCAGCCAGGGCAGAGGTGGATACGCGCACGGACATGCCGCCCAGGACAAGGGGAATGGGTGCTGTGAATTTACCTATTTTAAGTGGGGGAAGCTCCATGACGATCGTATCTCTCTCTATTATTTGCAGGTGCGTCGAACTGAACAACACTTAGTATCATTAATTGATGACTGGAGAATATGCCCATCGATTGACGTTTTGTCAAGAGGAGGCTTGGAACAGCACCTGTTTTTAAGCCGTATAATTGCCGACCGTCCCCCATGACGCATCCCTAAGCAATTGTTTTTCATCCCAGATTCAGTCGCCTACATAAAGAAAATCCATTCCCCTCTTTATAAAAGGTTTTCCATCTGGTAAGCACGCCGGAATGAACATCTACAAAAACAGACTTCCCCTCACCTCCCTCGGCTTTGATATTGACTGCGTTGTGGCTGACACCATGGAGGCCTTCATCCGCATAGCCCGGGAAGAATATACCATTGATATAAAACCCGAACAGATCACCCATTTTAATGTTGAGCAATGTCTCAACATGGATGACGCCATCGTTCAGACCATTTTCCATAAACTCATGGTTGACCCCATTGGCTACAAGCTGAAACTCCTGCCCGATGCCCGACCGGTTTTACAAAAAATTCAAACCCAGGCCCCCCTCACCTTCATCACCGCCCGCCCCCTCAGGGACCCCATTGTTGACTGGCTGGAACATGAATTGGGGTCACAAATAACAGCGGATATGCACATCATTGCCATGGGCGATCATGACTCCAAAACAGAACACATCCTGGACCTTGGGTTGACCCACTTTATTGACGACCGGTTTGAAACCTGTGAAACCCTTGCCCAGGAAGGCATTATTGCAATGGTCTTTGACCAGCCGTGGAACAGCGGGCGCCATAGCCTGCCTGTGGTTCGCAGCTGGCAGGATATCCATGCCTGCTGTTTTCCTCTGGAGTAACGGCTAGCGCTCTTTTCCGTTGACTTTAGAACCGCCCCGGATACAATAGTTGTCACGTTAACTATCAAGGAGTCAACCATGAGCCATCCCAGCACCAACCGCCAGGGCGACGAACCCCTTCCCCGCCTGATTTATTATACCGCCCAGCGTATCAAGAATCTGGCGGAGAAGCTCCTCAAGCCCCATGACCTGACCATTGAACAGGTTCAGCCCTTAAAAATTCTCGCCTCAACCTCCGGCCTTAGCCAACGCCAGATTGGCGATGAATGCAATAAGTCCGCCGCCAATCTCACCCGTATCCTGGACCGGCTGCAGAACAAAGCGCTGATTGAACGCAGGAATAACCCTGCTGACCGCCGCACCTCCCTCGTCTTTTTAACCAGTCAGGGCGAGTCGCTGGTCAGGGATGTCAGCGAACTACTCAATTCCTTTGCTGAAAAATCGACGCAAGGCGTTACCGCCAAGGATCAGGCGATTTGCCGCCGCACCCTTGAAAAAATAACCAGCAACCTCCAGCACATCGAACGCCATAACTCCACCACTACTGCTCAAAAGGAAAGATAATGCGCCTCCTTCACCCCCTGCTTCTTATCGCTGTCCTGCTTCCCAGCCTCGTAATTGCTCAGGAAACACCCCCGGCCAAGGTCGTTGTCACCAAGGTAGAGGTGCAGGAGATCAGCCAGACCCAGTCTGTACTGGGCTCCCTCTACTATGAGCGGGTCAGTCATATCTCAAGCGAACTAGCCGGTCTCGTGGCCGAGATCCACGTCCGGGAAGGCGATCACCTGCAGCAGGGGACACCCCTTCTTGTCCTGAACACCGAAATTCTTGACACCACCATTGCCCTCAGCCGGACCCGCATCGCTCAAATGGAGCTGCAGGTTGAACAGGCTGAAAAGAACTTCACCCGGCTGAAGCGGTTGTATGCCCAAGACGGGGTCAGTGAAAAGGATTATGAGGAGACGCTGTACACCCACCAGAATCTGCTGAAGGAAAAACAGGCCCTCGAAGACGGGCTGCACCTGCTGCTCATTCAAAAAAAACGCAGCGTGATCACAGCACCCTTTGCCGGTGTCATCCTCAGCAAAAATGTTGACCTCGGCGACTGGGTTCAGCAGGGGCGGGTAATCGTCACCCTTGGCTCCACCAACGATCTCTTCATCCGGGTGCCGGTGGGTGAAACCATGCTGCAACACATCAGTATTGGCGACAAGGTCCCGGTCATCATCAATGCCTATGACCGCGAGCTGACCGGCACCATCCGCGCCATTGCCCCCAAGGCCGACCCCCAGACGAGGAATGTCTTTTTAAAGGTCAAAATTCCACCCCAGACCGATATCAGCGAAAACATGTCCGCCACCATTCATGTCGCCGCCTCCACCAGACAGAAACTCGCCGTCATCCCCCGGGCCGCCCTCATCAAGTCCCAAGGCAAGGACTTTATCTATACGATTAAGGAAGGCAAGGCCGCAATCCTGCCGGTCCATATTGTTGCCTTCCTCGGACAAGAGGTGGGAGTGGACAACCCCAACATCAGCGCGGGCATGGACATCGTTATCGAAGGCAATGAACGTCTGCGCCCTGACCAACCTGTCGTTGTGGCAGGAGAAAAATAATGGACATCATCAAGACCTCCATAGAAAAGCCGGTCTCCATCACCGTGGCCGTGATCCTGGTGGTGATGTTCGGCCTTATCGGACTGAACAAACTGCCAGTGCAGCTCACTCCGGATGTGGAAGCCCCTAAAATTACGGTAAATACCACTTGGGCCGGTGCGACTCCCTATGAGATCGAAAAGGAAATCATTGAACAACAGGAAGACACCTTAAAGGGTCTGCAGGGATTGACCGCAATGGAGAGCGCCAGCTTTAACAGTTATGGCGAGATTTCCTTATCTTTTGAGCTTGGTATTGATCTTGACGCAGCCCTGCTCCGCGTCTCCAACAAGATGAACGAGGTCCCCAGTTACCCGAAGAATGCCGGCAAACCCATCATTGAAGCCGCAGGCGCAAGCAGCTCACCGGTAATATGGATGATGCTGAAGACAAAACCGGAGAACAGCCGCCATATCAATGAATTCAAGACCTTCTTTGAAGATAATGTCCGCCAGCATCTTGAACGGGTTCAGGGGGTCGGCTCCCTCTTTGTCTTCGGCGGCACAGAGAACGAGCTGCATATCACCCTGGACAGTGACAAGATGGCCCGCCACAATATCACCATCAACCAGATCATGAGCGCGGTGCAGAAGAGTAACACCACCATTTCCGCCGGCGTGCTCGGTATCGGTAAAAAAAATTACCGTATCCGCACGGTGAGCCAGTTCCAGTCTCCGGCCGACCCGCTTGATGTCGTCCTTTTTAATGACGGCTCCAACCGGGTATATCTCCATGATGTGGCCGATGTCAGCAAGGGCTTCCAAAAGGAGAATGTCTCGGTTTTACAAAACGGGACACAGGTCATCGTCGTCGGGATCCGCAAGGAACAGGGTGCCAACGTCCTGGCCATGACAGCCCAGCTTGAAGCCAAGGTTAATGAGCTGAACAAAGGGTTGCTGGCCGAACACGATCTCTACTTCAACTGGGTCTATGACCAGCGCCCCTACATCAATACCGCCATTAATCTGGTGAAGCAAAACGTCCTGATCGGCGGCATTCTGGCCATCTGCGTGCTCCTTGTTTTTCTTCGCAGCCTGCGGGGGACCATCACTACAGCCGTTGCCATTCCCATCTCCGCCATCGGCACCTTCATCTTTTTATGGGGCATGGGCCGCAACTTAAATGTGGTGAGTCTGGCCGGCATCTCCTTTGCCGTGGGCATGCTGGTGGACAACTCCATCGTGGTTCTGGAAAACATTGATCGCCACCGGAAGATGGGGAAATCCGCCCGTGCCGCCGCCCATGACGGCGCCACCGAGGTCTGGGGAGCGGTACTGGCCTCCACCGCCACCACGGTTGCCGTCTTCCTTCCGGTTATCTTCATGCAGGAGGAGGCGGGTCAGCTCTTTCGTGATATTGCCATTGCCATTACCTTCTCGATCCTGCTGAGCCTCTTTGTGTCAATCTCAGTCATCCCCTCCCTCTTTAATCTTTTTTACCGCAACCAGAAAACCCCGGTGAAAGAGGTCAGAAAGAGTAAAGTCGGTGCTTATTGTGTCGAGAAGCTGATGATGCTCTCCAATTTATGCCTCAAAACCAAGATCAATCGCATCGTCACGGTTGTTCTCTTTACCAGTTTCTCCATTGGTCTCACCCTCAGCCTCATGCCGCCGGCCGAATATCTGCCCCAGGGCAACCGGAACCTGATTTTAAACATCCTCATTCCGCCACCAGGATATTCAGTGGAGAAAATGAAGGAGCTCGGCAGCTATATCCATGAGGAGGCCGCCCCCTATATCAAGGAGGACGGCAAGGACGGCATCCCCCAGATCAAGAATCTTTTCTATGTCGCCTCTGACCGGATGACCCTTTTCGGCGGAATCTCGACCCATGAAACCAGGGCCAGGGAGATGATGCCGCTCTTTAACCGCATCATGAACTCCATCCCCGGTGTTTTCGGAATCAGTGTCCAGGCCGGTATATTTGAAAGCGATATAGGCAAGGGCAATAACCTCGACATTAACGTCTCAGGCACTGACATCAATGCCATGATCACTGCTTCCCGCACCCTCTTCGGCACAGTCAGCCAGAAAATCCCCGGGGCCCAGGTTCGCCCGGTCCCCTCCCTGGAGGCTAGCTACCCGGAGGCCAGGTTCATTCCCAACAAGGAAAAACTGGCGGCAAACGGCCTCACAGAAGAGGATCTGGGTATCTATATTGATGTCCTGATGGATGGTCGGAAGATTGACGAGTTCCGACCTGCAGGGACCAAACAGGTGGATCTCGTTCTCAAGGGGAGTGACGCCACCTACTCGACCCCGGAGGCGATCTTAAAAACGAGTATCGTCAATAGTTCCGGCAAACTCATTCGGGTAGGCGATGTTGCCGATCTGGTCTATACCGAGGGAATGGCGCAGATCAACCATTTGGAACGGTTGCGCACCATTACCCTCCAGGTCACGCCCCCTCCGGGGTTGCCCTTACAGACCGCCATGGAAACGGTGCAGAATGACATCATCCCGAGCCTGCAAAAGGCTGGAGCCCTTACGGGCGTTAACGTGGCTGTGGGCGGCAATGCCGATAAATTAACCGAAACACGGATGGCCCTGCAGTGGAACCTGCTCCTGGCCCTGCTCATCACCTATCTCCTCATGGCCGCCCTGTTTGAGAACTTTCTCTACCCGTTCATCATTCTCTTTTCCGTTCCCCTGGCCGCAGCCGGCGGCTTTGCAGGATTGAGGCTGGTGGATCTCTTCATCGCCCCCCAGGGTTTTGATGTCCTGGCCATGCTCGGCTTTATTATTCTGATCGGCACCGTGGTCAACAACGCCATTCTGATTGTCCATCAATCCCTCAATAATGTGCGCTACAATAACATGCAGGGCATTCTCGCCATCTCTGATGCGGTCCAGACCCGAATCCGCCCCATCTTCATGAGCGCCATCACCAGTATTCTCGGCATGCTGCCCCTGGTGCTGTCAACCGGTGCCGGCAGCGAGTTATACCGCGGCCTTGGCAGTATCCTCCTTGGCGGGCTGGCCATGTCCACCCTCTTCACCCTCTTTGTCATCCCCTCACTCCTTGCCTTTGTCATCGGCATGGAAAGGAGCCGCTCATGAAACGCTGCACCTTGCTCTTGATCTTTCTCCTCTTCGCCGCGCCAAGCTACGGCGTAAGCCTCAGCGAACTGCAGAAGAGCGCCATCGCGAATCGGCACATCATTGCCCAATACCAGGCGGGTCTCGACAAGAGCAGGAGTGATGTCACCATGGCCCGCAGCCACTTCCTCCCCAGTGTCGACATCTCCTACACCATCAACCGACTGGACGATGACAACCTTTTTGAGGAGGAGGAGAATGGCGTAAGCTATGGTGCCGTCACCTGGAACCTCTTTTCCGGCTTTTATGATTATTACAACATACGCTCCGCCCGGTTGCTGGAAAGGGCGCAGTTCCATCGGCTGCAGGGCATCAAACAGGACGTGCAGCTCAACGTTGCCCTGCGCTACCTGGATATCTTCAAGCTCCAGAGTCAGCGGGAGGTGGCCCAGGAGTCACAAGCCACCCTCCAGAAGCTCTTTGAGGACAGCCGAAACCGCTACGACGTTGGACTTGTTGAGAAGAACGAACTCCTGCGTTTCAAGGTGGATCTTGATAATGCCACCATCACTGTTAAAAAAGTGGAGGCTGAATTCGCCAAAGGCGTGCAGCGTCTAGCCTTTGAGACCGAGCAGCACATAGCCCCAGCCGACCTTGAGTTTACAGAGTTTGCGCAACTGCCCCTGCTGGACGAGCCGGAAGAGTACCAGCGCATGATGCTGGCCAACCGCAGTGAGATCAAGACCCTGGATGAAACAAATAAGGCGGTTGGCCTGCAGATAAAGGCAGCCCGGGCCAGCTACGGACCCCGTCTCGATGTAACAGGGAGTTACCGCAGGTATGAAAATAATTATTTTCCCGATGACAACACCTATGATGAGGAGTTACGCGGCACAGCCATGCTGAGTTTGAACCTCTTTGACGGCTTTGCCAAACAGGCCGGGATAAGCAAGGCTAAAAGCGAAAAACGCAACGTCGCAGCCCAACTGGGGGAGTTGCAGAGGGGGCTGGAGACAGAACTCTCCAACCTCTTTCTGGACTATGGGGTGAGTCTTGACACGGTTGCGGTCTCCCGGACGAACATCTTGCAGGCTGAGGAGAATTTACGGATTACCCGCTTAAAATACCAGGAGGGTCTAGAGCAGGAATCTGATCTTCTTGATGCCATCAGCAACCTGTCCTTAGTAAAATACATCCATGTCGCGGCCCGTATGGAGGTCTTTGCCAATTACTTCAGAATAATCCGCAGCGTAGAGCAATTTTAACAACCAGACAAATCACCCCTTCATCACCAGCCAGGTAAGCCAATGCAATGCCCGAAATGCCACCACCAGATTGAAACCTACAAGAACCCGGTGCCCACCGTTGACATTATCATTATATATGGAGACGGCATTGTCCTCATCGAACGCAAGAACCCGCCCTATGGCTGGGCCCTGCCGGGCGGGTTTGTCGATTATGGTGAAGATCTTGAAACAGCGGCTGTCCGTGAAGCCCGGGAAGAGACAGGGCTTACCATCACCCTTACCGGCCAATTTCATACCTATTCAGACCCAACCCGTGACGCCAGACTCCACACCATCACCACCGTGTACACGGCAAGGGGCACAGGCACCCTCAGAGCAGGGGATGATGCGGTCAAGGCCCGGGTCTACACCCGGGACAACCTTCCGGCCCTGGCCTTTGACCACAGCAAGATCCTGCAGGATTATTTCCTAAATACCACCAAACTACAGTCATAAACACATAAAATAAAGATAAGCAAAACCTTAACTTTTGGTTGCCTTTTCCCTGTTGTCTTTGGTATAAGAACTCTTTTCTGCTCAGAATCGGCACCATGACCGGATACGCATTAAGCGGTGTACTCGCATCCAGCAGTACATTTATCTGTTCATCTAACTAACCTCCGACTCTTGAGTACCTTATTAACTGGTTAGAATCGTACAAGGAATTTGTCCAATGGGTAATACTGAAACACAATTCACAGAAGAAATGAGTTTTGCAGAGCTTTTCGCCTCTGAAGAGCTCGTCGTCGTATCCGTAGGTGATGTTGTCGAAGGTACAGTTATTGACATCTCTGACAACTTTGCCATTGTAGACTGTGGCGACAAATCAGAAAGTGAAATCCTCCTTTCTGAATTCAAAGCTGAAGGCGAAAACGTAGAAGTTAAAGTCGGTGACATTTTTGACGTCTTTGTTGAAAGACGTGAAGCAGAAGGCGGATTGCGCCTGTCCCACGAGAAGGCAATCGGCATTAAAGTCTGGGAAGATATCGCTACCATTCAAGAGGAAGACGGCACGATCCTCGGTCGCATTGACAACCGGGTTAAGGGTGGTCTTTCCGTTGATATCGGTGTTCCGGCCTTCCTGCCATACTCACAAATTGATCTTCGTCCGGTTAAAGACCTTGACGCCCTGATCGGCGACTCCTTTGACTTCAAGATTCTCAAATATAATAAGAAACGCAACAACGTTGTGATTTCCCGTCGTGCCATCCTTGAAGAGGAACGCCAGAAGCTGCGTGAAGAGATGCGTTCCACCCTACAGGAAGGTGCCATTGTCAAAGGCTCCATCACCAACATCACCGATTACGGTATCTTCATTGACCTTGGCGGTCTTGACGGTCTCTGTCACATCACGGATCTTTCCTGGGGACGTGTTTCCCACCCATCCAAGCTCTTCAAGGTTGGCGAAGAAGTGGAAGTGAAAATCCTTAAGTTTGACAAAGAAACCGACAAGGTATCCCTCGGTGTTAAGCAGCTTAAAGAAGATCCATGGGCAACCGTTGCTAACCGTTACCCTGTGGGCGACAAGACAGTAGGTAAGGTTGTTTCCATTACCGACTACGGTGTCTTTGCTGAACTTGAAGAAGGTGTTGAAGGCCTTATTCATGTGTCCGAGATGTCCTGGTCCAAGAAGACCCGTCACCCATCCAAGATCGTTACCGTTGGTGATAAGGTTGATGTTGCTGTACTTAATATCGATGTGGATGCCAAGCGTATCTCCCTCGGCATGAAGCAGCTCCAGCCTAATCCATGGGATCTGGTTATAGAGAACTATCCTGTTGGTGCCATTATTGAAGGCAAGGTGAAGAACATCACTGACTTCGGTATTTTCATTGGCATTGAAGAAGGCATTGACGGCCTCATCCACGTTTCAGACCTCTCCTGGACTGAGCGCATCAAGCATCCTTCAGAGAAATTCGCCAAGGGTGATACCATCCAGGCAGCCGTACTGAAAATTGACCGTGAAAACGAGCGGTTCTCCCTGGGTATCAAGCAGCTTGAGCCAGATCCATGGCAAACCACCATCGAGAAGAATCCTCTCGGATCCACCCTTAAAGGCAAAATCACCAACGTTACAGACTTTGGTGTATTTGTTGAAGTTCAGGAAGGAATCGAAGGACTCATTCACGTTTCAGAGATTTCCACTGAGAAGATTACCACCCCGGTGGGAATGTACAATGTAGGGGACATCATTGAAGCAAAAGTAATCAACGTTTCTGCAAAGGAACGCAAGATTGGTCTGTCCATCAAGGCACTGACCAGTCCTGACGCTGATTATGGTCATTACAAGCCGGAAGCGTCCAATGAGCCTTCCACCTTTGGTGATCTGCTTCAGTCCAGAATGGACGAAGACAAGTAGGCTTGCGTCGTTCCAAAGGCACCCTGGGTACAGGGTGCCTTTTTTTTCTTTCTAACATAAAGGAGATTGAGAGTGAATAGAAGTGGAGAGGACTCTTCACATCCTTATTCACCCTCAATCTCCTTTATGTTTTTTCATCACATTAGGTCATTCTATGTCTGAGACACGCTCATTCACCGCTCGCCACCCCTTTCTCACTGGTTTTATCTTCATGACCATGGCCGGGGTTATCTTTTTTGCGGGAATATCCTTTATCATCACGAAGTTGGTTAAACCGTCTGATCCATTCTTTGGGCGGGTCACTAATGGTGTTGGTATTATTGATGTCAAAGGGGTGATCCTGGATACGGAAGATCTTCTGCGCGATATCCAGATGCTTAACGAGGAAGATACAATTAAGGCTGTGGTCATCCGCATCGACAGCCCTGGTGGTGCGGTTGGTGCCTCCCAGGAACTCTTCACGGAAATAAAACGGCTGGCAAGGGCAAAGCCTGTGGTAGCCTCAATGGGTTCAATTGCCGCATCCGGTGGTTTCTATGCGGCAATTGGTGCGGATCAGATTATAGCCTCACCCGGGACCTTAACCGGTTCCATGGGTGTTATTATGAAATTCCCCAATTTCGAGGAAATCTTCCAAAAAATTGGCTACCGAAGCGAAACAATAAAAAGCGGTAAATTTAAAGATATCGGTGCGACTAATCACACCATCACCAAGGAAGAACGTGCCCTGTTGCAAGACGTCATTGACACCGTCCACCAGCAATTTATAGCTGCTATTGCTGAATCCCGGAAGTTATCCGTTGCAGCCGTCACCAAGGTTGCTGACGGCCGTATCTTTTCAGGTGAACAGGCTAAAGAGCTCGGTCTGATTGACGAACTCGGCAACTTCCATGATGCAATTCTCCTCGCAGCGAAACTGGGTGGAATGAAAACTACTCCATTCCCTGAGCTTGTTTATCCGCCAAAAGATGCTGTCGGTCTGATCAGCTCCCTCCTCAGCTCAACAGAACTGGACCTGCTTGGCCACCTGCAGCAGCTACAACCCCGGCTCTCCTACGAGTGGAACGGAACCTTATCCCTGGCTAATCAATAAACGTATCCCCCACAGGGACGTTTTTTAACATATATGGCATATTCTGCATAACGTTGTACTATCGACCATAGCGTTAGGTAAGAGTATGTTTTTAGAGACTTTAGAGAGATGGAACAATGCTGAAAAGAGATCTTGTTGATGCCGTATCAGAAAAGATGGATGGCTACTTAAAAAAAGATGTAAGCCAAGCAATTGATATTATGCTTGATTCTATTGCCGCAGCGTTAGAGGAAGAACGCCGGGTTGAAATCAGAGGCTTTGGCAGTTTTTCCATTCGTCAACGCAAGGCACGTTCCACCAAAAACCCGCGTACGGGAAAAATAATGCATATTCCGCCACGCAAAACCATTCATTTCACCATGAGTAAATCGTTAAAAGATCCTCTGGTGAAGAAGGGTTGAGGGGGCTCGAGTTATCGAGTTTGTACCCCCTAACGGGCTGATAATCTTCAGTTTAAACAGGAGTGCCAACGCCGGGAGTGGCAACGCCGGTCTAATAGAAGATTGAAATATCACCCTTCCCCTCTCTGATTATTTCAGGAGTGGCATGGATTAAAGAAACTACGGAAGAGGGCTCAGGAACAATATCACCACCATCAATAATCTCATCCACCTGATTTTTAAACAGGAGTTCAACCTCATAGGCTGAGCAGGGCGAGTCTTCATCAGATTTAGCCGCACTGGTGGTGACAATGGGATTACCAAGTCCTTCCACGAGCATCTCACAAATACGGTTATCAGGAACCCTGATACCCACGGTCTTCTGGTTGGTGATCATGATCTTCGGCACAATCTTCATGGTGGGCAGCACAAAGGTATAGGCCCCCGGCAGATTTTTTTTCATTATCTTATAGGCATTATTGGACAAATGACAATAAGTGCTTACATTTTTTAAGTCGCAACACATGAAACTAAAGGGTTTCTTTTTAGGGCGGTTTTTTATTTGATGTAAGTGCTTAACGGCCTTTTGATTGAACATATCACATCCCATGCCGTACATTGTATCGGTGGGATAGCAGACAATTCCACCCCGCTTAAGGATTTCCACCGCCTGTTGAATCAAGCGTGGTTGTGGATTCTGTGGATTTATATATAACATTGAGATAACTCTTTGAGTGTCTTGATATATTAGAGGGTCTGCTCATAAACAGCAGGCCTTTTCTTTTTTCCTGTTTTATTAAGACGTTGTCAACTAAATAGAAAAAGATATAATTAACCAGTATAAAGCTTACATAACAGGGGCGCCCCATGCTAACTGATAAAATTGAACATGCCTACACTTTTGATGACCTCCTTCTCATGCCCGGACCCTCTGATGTTCTGCCAAACGAGGTTGATCTGTCCTGCCAACTCACCAAAAACATTCGCATCAACCTGCCCATTGTCGGGGCTGCCATGGATTCTGTCACGGAACACCGCACAGCCATTACCCTGGCCCAGGAAGGCGGAATAGGCATTATCCATAAGAATATGACCCTGGAAGAGCAGCTTCTTGAGGTCAAGAAGGTTAAAAAATCAGAATCAGGGATGATTATTGACCCGATTACCACCACAGAAAATTCCACCGTGGCTGAAGTCCAGAAAGTCATGGGTACCTACCGTATCTCAGGTGTTCCAGTGGTACGGGGGCGGAAGCTCGTTGGTATTGTCACCAACCGCGACCTCCGCTTTGTCTCCCACCAGGACCTCAGAGTGAAGGATGTGATGACCGCTAAAAACCTGGTCACGGCCAAGGCGGGTATCACCCTGGAACAATCCAAGGCCATACTGCACGAGCATCGAATCGAGAAACTCCTTATTATCGACAATGACGGCGGGCTGCAGGGGTTGATCACCATCAAGGATCTGGAAAAAATTAAAAAATATCCACATGCGATCAAGGATGATTTAGGTCGTCTGCGGGTTGGTGCGGCAGTGGGCATCGGCACCCCCATGGAGTCCATTGAGCAGCTCATACGCGCCGGAGTTGATGTCCTCGGCCTTGATTCCGCCCATGGCCATTCCCGCAACGTCCTCAACACCCTCAGGGCAATCAAAGAGTCCTTCCCTGACATTGAGATCATTGCCGGCAATGTCGCCACAGCCGATGGCACTGAGGCCCTTATCAAGGCTGGCGCCGATGGCGTCAAGGTCGGCGTCGGCCCCGGCTCTATCTGTACCACCCGCATCGTTGCCGGTGTCGGTGTGCCGCAGCTCTCGGCCATTTATAATTGTGCGAAAATCGCCGCAAAATACAACGTCCCTATTATAGGTGACGGCGGCATTAAGCATTCCGGTGATATCACCAAGGCCATTGGCGTCGGAGCCTGTACCATTATGGCCGGTTCCATGTTTGCCGGCACGGACGAATCTCCGGGTGAGACCTTCCTGTATCAGGGTCGTACCTACAAAGGTTACCGCGGCATGGGCTCCCTGGGGGCCATGAAAAAAGGCAGTTCCGACCGCTATTTCCAGGAGAAATCAGCCAAGCATGTTCCTGAGGGCATTGAAGGTAAGGTCCCTTATAAAGGTTCCTTAGCCGACATTATCTATCAACTCATGGGCGGGTTGCGTTCCGGTATGGGCTATGTTGGCGCGGCAACGATCAAGGAATTGCAGCAGAAGGCACGGTTCGTCAAAATCAGTGCGGCAGGGCTTAAAGAAAGTCATGTCCATGATGTTATTATTACCAAGGAAGCACCAAATTATCGCATGGGATGATGAGCAGGTGAGAATTAAGAAGTTGAGCAGATAAAATCTGTCCCCATGAATGACGCCGTCAGACCTGGCAACTTCTGATTTCTCAACACCTTAACTTTAGCATAGGCCAGTGAAGGTCATCTTCACCTAAACATTACTTAAAAAGAAACCAATCATGAATATCCATAGTGAAAAAATAATCATCGTTGACTTCGGCTCGCAAACCACGCAGCTCATTGCCCGAAGAGTTCGTGAACATAAGGTATATTGTGAAATCCATCCCTACACCACGGGACTTGACACCATCCTTGAGCATAAGCCCACGGGCATAATCCTCTCCGGCGGCCCCTGCTCGGTATACGATACAGATGCCCCGTCCATTGATGCCAGGATATTCTCTCAAGACATCCCCATCCTCGGCATCTGTTACGGCGCCCAGCTCATGATACAATCCATGGGCGGTGTTGTTGAAAAGGCCGACAAACGTGAATTTGGCAAGTCCCATCTTGATATTAAATATGAGGAAGGACTCTTCTCCGGTCTGGAAACAGCCGAGACCTCTCTGCAGGTGTGGATGAGCCATGGTGACCGTATCGAGAAATTGCCACAGGGGTTTGAGGCCTCGGCCGAGAGCGAGCATTCTCCCTACGCTGCCATGCGCCACACCGAAAAGAAACTCATGGGTGTACAGTTCCACCCGGAGGTTGCCCACACCCTCATCGGTAATGAGATCCTGCGGAACTTCCTCTTTGGCATCTGCAACTGTGAAGGCAACTGGACCATGGGCTCCTTTGTGGACACCACTGTGGCGGCCATCCAGGCAAAGGTAGGAACCGACAAGGTGCTCTGCGCCCTTTCCGGCGGTGTTGACTCAGCCGTTACCGCAGCACTCATCCATAAGGCCATCGGCGATCAACTGGTCTGTATCTATGTGAATAACGGTCTCATGCGCACGGGAGAAACAGGTTCACTCCTGAAATTCTTCAGCGACACCACCAAACTCAAGGTTATTGATGTTGATGCTGAAGACTATTTTCTTGCAGAACTGGAGGGTGTTGTCGACCCGGAAATCAAACGCAAGAAAATAGGCTACGGCTTCATCAAGATCTTTGAAGAAGAGGCAAAGAAACTCGGCGATGTCAAATATCTGGCCCAGGGCACCCTGTACCCCGATGTCATCGAATCGGTGGCCCTGGCCGGTGCCACGGTGATCAAGTCCCACCATAACGTTGGCGGGTTGCCGGATATCATGAAGCTTGACCTCATTGAACCGCTCAGAGAGCTCTTTAAGGATGAGGTGCGTCTCCTCGGCCTTGAGCTCGGACTCCCTGACGAGGCTGTATTCCGTCAGCCCTTTCCGGGACCAGGACTTGGCATCCGCATCATGGGAGAAATCACCGGCGACCGTTTGCACATCCTCAGAAAGGCGGATGTTATTGTCCTTGAAGAGATGAAATCCAGCGGCTGGTACAGCAAGGTATGGCAATCCTTTGCCGTACTCCTCCCCATCCAGACGGTTGGGGTTATGGGCGACGAACGCACCTATGAAAACGTTATTGCCCTGCGCTGCGTGGATAGTCTTGATGCCATGACTGCCGACTGGTCACGCTTACCCTATGACCTCATTGGCCGTATTTCCAACCGCATTATCAATGAGGTGGTTGGGGTAAATCGTGTGGTGCTTGATGTTTCATCCAAGCCGCCGGCAACCATTGAGTGGGAATAGTTTTATCCCATTCAATTGTTTGTAACATCCTGATAACACTACATTTCACATATAGAACTTGATTACAAAGATTTTACAAAGTAATGTTCTTAAAACGGAAATACAACGTGTTAGAAAAACCGTCTTACAAGGATATTACAAAAAATGAGTTCTATTCCCACCCGAAAGTCCAAACCACGAAAACCAAGAGAGAACAAGGGTAGTTTCAAAACCGATGAACACGATGTATTAGGTGGACGTGTTAAAGTGTTCAGGACTACCCAATCCGGTTTGGTTTACCAGATGAGTGTCTGGTTTCGTGAAAATCAAAAATATTACAGAAAATCACTAAGAACTGAAAATCTCCAAGAAGGGATAGAACTAAGTGAGGAAATCTACCTTGACTTGAAGTCCAAGATTAGAAACAACGAGGTGATATTTGAGTATACCTCTAAGGAACTGGTGGATAAGTATCTTGAACACCGAAAGTTAGAAGTAAGTAGTAACCCTAATCAAGGTATAACAGAAGGTAGGTGGGTAACAATACGAAGTCAAATGAAACATTTTCTCTACTTTGTTGGTGAGAAGACAAAGTTGTCTTCCATTCCTTCATACAAGTTTGAAGAGTATTTCAATCACCGAATAAACAATCCCTCATACTCTAAAAATAAACGTCCGGTTAGGATGTTAACCCTCTTAAATGAGAGTTCAACTATAAATAATTTCTATAATTTTTGTTTTGAAAGAAATTATTTAGACAACAAGTCCAAACCTCTATTCCCTAAGAACAAATTGAGTAAAAATAAACTCATCCATTCCCGTCAAGAGTTAACAAATGAAGAATGGAAGACGATTTATCTACATCTAAGGACTTGGGGGAAATCCTGTCCACCTAAGGAGAAGGAACAAAAGGAGTTCATTAGGTATTTCATTATTTTATTGTGTAATACTGGTTTACGGTTTGGAGAAGGAAGACAGTTGAAATGGGAGGATTTGAGTGTAAAACCACCGACTTCAACAGATAAGAACCCCTGTCTTTACATTAACCTTAAAAGAGGGAAGACAGGAAAGAGAGTTGTAATAGGTAGACGTCCTGACTTGTATAAAAAGATATGGAAACTTTCAAAACATACCAAACCCAACGATTGGGTATTCTGTGATAACGATACCGGTGAACCTTTGAACAGAACAGTATATTACAAATACTGGAATAGAATGTTAAAAGACACCAAATTGGATGAGGTTGATAAACAAGTTTGTTATTACAGTTTAAGACATACCTACTCAACATACAGGTTATATAGTGGTGTAGATGTTTTTACTTTAAGTAAAAACCTGGGGTGTAGTGTTCACTTTATTGAACAACATTACGGACACATAGAAGTTGAAAAAATGAGAAAGGAACTAACCCAAGATAAGGGTAAAGAACACTACAAGATTTTGGTGGATGAACCAGTTACTAAGTAAGAGGTGATTCATCAATCAAAATGTTAGGTATAGTTGTTTGTCTTTTTTCTTGAAAAAAACATCTTTCTTTATGGGTGATATAGGATAGTTCTGTTATAAATATCTTATCTGGAACAAAAAAAGTCCCCTAAAATCGTTAAGGTTAAAGGTTGGGGAACCACCTTAACGATTGTATAGGGGACTATTTTTTACTTTTAGGTGAATGAGTATTCGGATCATTTCAAAAAGTAATCTAATAACTATAAGATTATGGTTAGAGATTCAAGGATTTCTTTTTTTGAAGTGGTTAAATATTAACCCATAGAAAAAAGGTCTTCAAATGTCAGAGATATTTATCGGGTTCATTTTCGGAATGATGTTTTACCATTTTTTATTCTAACATAAAACCTCCAGAGGTCTAATCAGAGTTAAGTGACTAATTAACCTCTGATTAGATTTCGTTCATCAACATTAGATTAACCACCTTTGAGTCAATCCCTATGTATCTCAATGTCGTGTCTTGGGATGAATGATTGAACCTAACCATAAGTTCTGGAACAGATACCCCAAACTTCTTATGTTGGAAGTATCCAAAGGTTTTTCGTAATGTATGACACCCTACATTTTCCTTAATCCCAATCTCTTTACACCATTTTTTAATCATATGATTGACTGACTCAACCAACAGGGGTGTAGAACCCTTCCTTGATGGAAATAAAAAGGATTCAGGGTTCAGGGTAGGTAATGTATCCAAATACAACTCAATCACCCTTAAAACCTCTGTATTGATAATAAAGTAGTTCTGTTTTTTGGTTTTACCCTCAACCAGATATACCTTATCTCCCACTCCTTTGTTTAGAACATCTTGAACCTTCAATTTTAGAATATCACCCATTCTCAACCCAGAGTTCAAACCAAGAGTAAAAAGTAAAAGGTTTCTGGGTTCATTACTCAACAACTTTTTGAGAGTTTTAATCTTTAATTCGTCTTTGATTGGATAAACCTTCATATCATCACCTCTTGATTTAACTGATTTTCAATATCATATAATGAGAGAATATCCTCACAAACTGACATTGTCAATAGGTTTGTTTTAGGGTTTAGTCGGTGATAATGGACTAACTTGTTGATATTACTACAATATAGAGTGTTTGATGAATGTCAGTTTATTACAAAAACTGATATTCAAAAAAAGTATATAGTTGTTAGATGTTTTATTTGTTATGTTTTGTCATATACATACTTAACTGATAAAGTAATTACCTTTGAGGGAGTTAAAAATGAAGAAATCAGATTTTATAATTATACTAACAATGTTGTGTCTATTACCTGTAAGTTCTTATGGTGGTACTTGTATTGAGGGTAATTGTAGTAATGGACACGGAACATTCATAGTTTCTAATGGTACGAAATATGTAGGTGATTTTAAGAATAGTAAATTTGATGGAAACGGAAGATTAATCTCTCCTGATGGTATGGAATATGTAGGTGAACTTAAGAATGGTAAGTCTGATGGATACGGAACAATAACCTTTCCTGATGGTATGAAATATATAGGTGATTTTAAGAATGGTAATATGGATGGATACGGGAAATTAACCATGTCTACTGGTGAAAAGTATGTAGGTGATTTTAAGAATAATCAATTTAATGGACACGGAAGATTCACCTCTCCTAATGGTGAAAAGTATGTAGGTGAATTTAAGAATAATCAATTCATAGGTGAGTGAATGTGAATCACCCCTTTTAATCATTCACACACAACTAATGTGAAGTGTGAATCCCTATATAAAGAGTTATTCACACACACATTCTATATTCTAATTATGGAGTTATACCCTACATCCAAAGGATTGTAGGGGTAGGGTGTAATGACAACACCAACAATAGAATACACTCTTAACTCACTCTATAATAACCCTTACCTGTATCCGTAAATTGATTAGATTTAGTAAAGTAATCCTGTGTGATATTCCAACTCTTAATTTTACTTACATAACTCCTATCCACCTCAATCAACTTACCTATCTCATCCTGTTTTAACCCTTCACCCAACAGAGTTAAAACTTTTTTATTTCTACCAAAACTATCACTATCTAACTCTTTCCACTCCATAACATTATCAGTCATACTCATAACAAACTTATGAGTACCCATAACTGACTTATCCAACTCATACCGATACTTACCAAATGAAATGTTTATGACGTTCTTATCCATAGATTGTCGTTTGATAACAGTATGTGTATCTAAATTATCTAATTTAGATGAACTCCCCCTATAACTGGAATTCCGGTTATTATGTTCTACAATAATAGATGAAATATTTTTATGACGAAGTTCAAGGAAGTATTGACTTATTAAGTCCCAATTATGTTTCACATTGTCGTCTAACCCTATACAAAGTGAAGACATATTATCAAAGATAACTAAACCTATATCCATTTCAATACAGGTGTTTTTCACATAATCTCTAAAACTCTTATAAGTTAAATCAAACTCACCTCTTACCTTGTCATCAACCATACTTTTACATAGAATATGGAACCTATCACCATTCTCTTTAAGGTTCATTTGAACCAATCTTGTTTTCAAGTTTGATTGGTGTAATTCACCGTCTATAAAAAGGATGTTTATATCTTCTTTCTCAACGTCCCATTTACCAAAGTTCTCACCAGTTAATATTGACTTACAAATACCCATCACATACCACGTTTTCAATGAACCAGGATTACTTGAAACCATATTGATTGAACCTTCTTTCAA
The DNA here is from genome assembly GCA_027859235.1 of Desulfobulbaceae bacterium. Lineage (GTDB taxonomy): Bacteria > Desulfobacterota > Desulfobulbia > Desulfobulbales > SURF-16 > JAJRUT01. The sequence continues at coordinate 3,141 of JAQIBE010000281.1, read as the reverse complement.
CCAAGTTGATAAGATATTCCTTTGTATTGGTATGTCTTGTTTTATGAAATCACTACTACTCATCATTCCAAAATCAATCTGTTCCTGTTCTACCACATCATTAAATTCTAACTCCATTTCTTCAATCTCCAATTAATAAAGAGATACAAGGGTATAAATACCTTGTGATTGGAAGGTAACTTGTATCTCATAGGTGGTGGGTTGTTCTATCAACCCATCACCCTCTCACCAGGATAATCCTTTGATTACCCCCTGTTAAACACACCTTTGATATGTGAAATTTTGTTGAACCCATTACTCCTTGTTTCAACCTTTTAATTTCAACAACTCCATCTTCATTTCGTAAGATTTTTTTGTGTTTAATTTTCATCAAACCCTTACCCAGTAAGGTTTCCCTGTCAGTGAATATAAACAAGTTCTTACTCATTTATGAATTCGTCCTATCTCTCTCCTGACTACTTTAACTATCAGTGATTTATCTCCATAACTGGTGAGAAGTCCCATTAAACCACCATAAGAACCCATCTCTTCAACTGACTTTGATTGGATTATTAAACTACCCAATCTCTTACCTAATCTCATAACTTCCCTATCATCACCTTTAAGGTGTTTATCAACTACCTCATTCACATCATCCATTCCTTAATTCCTCCAATTTCTCTAATACAACTCTCCTTATCCACTCACTCAATTTGATATGTCCGTTCTGACTTAAATTCAAAATTTCATTGTGATGGAACTCTGTTAATCTCAACCCAACCTGTTTAACTTTGTTACTCATTTTATCAATCACCCCCTTTGTTATATTTATAACAATGTTCCCAATTGATTTACATAAACTAATAATAACATTCTGATATGTGGGGTGTCAGTCAAACACAAAAAGATAATTTGTATTACTCCTGTGATGTCCTAAAATGGGGTATTTTAGAAGATATATTTTTTCAAGATGACTGTATTCTTTATTGTAGTTTAGGGGTTTGTGTTTGTGTAGGTGTTTAGTGGTGAGGGAGGGGTGGTTTGGTGGTTTGGTTGTTTTACAAACACGTCAGTCTTATCTTGGTTAATATAGAGTTTAGTGTTGTCAGTTAGTGGGTTTATGGAATAGTATTCAAAATACTGATTAACCAAATCGTATGGTTCTACTTACAAAGATTTTACAAACATTTTTCTTATAACGGAACTTCAACAAGTTATCTTAATATATCTACTGAGTGGGAATAAACCCTCGTTAGAAGTGAGAAGTAAGAAGTAAGAAGTAAGAAAAACTTGCCGCAGCCCCCCCACAGAAGTCACAAAAAAAATGGCGGGGGTTCTGGCAACACACGTAGATTTTCTACAGACATTTTATAAAGACCAACCTTAAAAAAAACTTATCCCATGTTAAAGACCGGAATTTATGTAGATGCAGAAAACATTCGTCTCTGCGGCGGTTACGGGATGCGCTATGACATCCTTGTTGATCTGGCCGCAATGGATAACTCCATTATGCTGCGGGCCAACTCCTACCTGGCCGAAGATCAGAAACGGACTGAAGTCGATGCGGAGTATCGGCATAAGCTCTATGCCTACCATGATGTCCTGCGTAAATGCGGCTTCAAGGTCATCAAGAAATATGTAAAACATTATGTGGATGACGAGGGCGTTGTCACCACCAAGGCCAATGCCGATATGGATCTGGCCATTGATGCTATCCTGCAGTCACGTAACCTTGATCGGATTATCCTGCTCACCGGTGACGGCGATTTCATCCGCCTTATCACTGCCCTGCAGAACAAAGGGTGTCGGGTGGAGGTCATCGGCTTTAATAATGTCAGCAATGATTTGCGTGAATCGGCTGACAGCTACACCTCAGGCTTTCTCATCCCCGGCCTCCTCCCCTTCCCCATGGATTATGAAGGGGATAACTGGTACAGGGGGGTCGTGGCCACCTATAAGGCCGATCGCGGTTTTGGTTTCTTCCGCTATTTTCAACTTGAGAAAGATGGCTTACGGGCCAAAACAGTCTTCTTCCATTGTTCCAAATCAGAGCATGAGAATGAGCCGCAGATCTTTACAGCCTATGGGAAGATATTTGAATTTCAGATTGGCCCCACCTCCAGGGACTCTGCCAAGGTTGAGGCCATGAACATCCGCCTCCTGAAGGCCAATGATTATTAGAGCAGACCGTCCAGCCTTGCTGATCTGACGGCAGATGCCGGCCGAGAGATGACCAAAAAAAAGAGCTGATTGGCACAAGGCCAATCAGCTCTTTTTTTATGCTCCAAACTGCAGAGTCGTCTGCTAGAACTGGACGTCCATCAGCATATAGACATTGTACATCTCTGTATCTATTTCCTGTGGCTTGCCAGCAGGTTGACCAGACCATGAGTACTCGTAATCCACATAGGTGTAACCTAGCCTGAAGAACATATTATCGGACGCAGGCTGAATATAGTAGACCTCATAGGCATCACCACGGGTGGCAAACTTATTATACAGCTCGTTCGCGCCGCTGGTCATGGTAAAATGGTAGCGACTGCCATGGTTATACTCGAAACCAAGCTTGGGATTATTCAGGGCCTGAATAGGCAGCTCATAGCGGAGACCGGCAACAACAGCCCAACCGGTACGCTCTGCATCCATCTCATCATCAACGAATAGATTATTCTGAGCACGATCACCGGTCATAAAGCCCATACCAGCTCCAATATTCTCAGGCTCATCATTTGGATCTGTTACATTGATGGAACCGGAGACATAGAGATCGAGGCCGGAGTTACCAATATCGGCCGCCTGCACATGCAGGCCGAACATATCCACATCACCGAGAATCAAACCGTCCATCCCGCTTTCTGCAGATTCGCTCAGAAAGGCCGGCATATCAAAGATATGGGCATAGCTCAAAACCATCAAACTATTATCCACAGCTGGAATTTCCGTCTCAAAGAACGACGCCACGATGGTCGAATCTTTCGTGTCAGAATGATCACTAATAAGATTATCCGTATCATTACTATCTGAGAAATAGACCTTACCATAGGCCACACGCAGACCACTCTTCTTCAAGCCGGTCCAGTTTTCAAGACCAAGGGTACCGACGATACCGTCCGCCTCACCATCAAAGATCAGAGAGGGATAGGTGGATTGGCGCTGCCGATT
>JAQIBE010000251.1 GCA_027859235.1 Desulfobulbaceae bacterium | reverse complement strand
CGGGGTGAAGTGAAGACCGTGCACGGCACCTTCCAGACGCCGATCTTCATGCCGGTGGGAACCCAGGCCACGGTGAAGGCCGTCACCCCCGCCGACCTGAAGAGTCTGGAGGCCCAGATTATTCTGGCCAACACCTACCATCTCTTTCTCCGCCCCGGCCATGAACTCATTCGCGACCTTGGCGGCTTGCATAAATTCATGAACTGGGACCGCCCCATCCTAACGGACAGCGGTGGTTTTCAGATCTTCAGCCTGAAGGATCTCGCCACTATCACCGAGGAAGGTGCCACCTTCAATTCCCATATTGACGGCTCCAAACATTTCCTAAGCCCTGAGAAGGCCATTGAAATTCAGGAATCCCTTGGTTCCGATATCATGATGGTGCTGGATACATGTATCCCCTACCCTGCCACAGAAAAAGAGGTGATTGACGCCACCCATCTCACCACGCGCTGGGCCAAACGGTGCCGCGATGTCCAAAACCGCGCCACAGGCCAGCTTCTCTTCGGCATTGTCCAGGGCGGCATGTACCCCCATTTACGGGAGATGGCAGTGGAGCAGCTCCTGGAGATCGGCTTTGACGGCTACGCCCTCGGTGGTCTGTCCGTGGGTGAACCGCGACAAGAGATGTACGACCTTACGGAACATGGGGCAGCCCTCCTGCCCAAAGAACACGCCAAGTATGTTATGGGGGTCGGCACCCCGCAGGATCTGGTGGAATGTGTGTACCGGGGGGTGGATATGTTTGACTGCGTCATGCCCACCCGCAACGCCCGCAACGGAATGCTCTTTACTTCAAGGGGCAGGCTTGTTATAAAAAATGCACGGTATAAAACCGATCCTCTGCCGGTGGATGAAAACTGCGACTGTTACACCTGTCGAAATTTTTCCAGGGCCTACCTGCGCCACCTGCATATGAGTCGGGAAATTTTGTCAGCACACCTGAACACCCTGCATAATCTTCACTATTTTGTGCAGCTGATGACCGACATCAGGCAAGCCATTGACGAAGATCGGTTCCCTGAATTTCGCAAAGAATTTTATGGTAACCTAGAGCAATAACCGGAACAAAAAATGCACCACGATGCTCTAGCCGATAGAGCGTACCAAACCGAAAAAAACCGTCACACCAGGGGATACGCCCCCGTGACTTCTGACTAAAACATACGAGAGGAACATCAATGATTAGTTTAGCCATGTCTGTCGCTGCAGCCCCTTCTACTGGTTCAACCAGCGGTGCGATGATTCAGCAATTTGCCCTCATGGGTGCCATATTCGCAGTATTCTACTTCCTGCTCATCCGTCCCCAACAGAAAAAAGTCAAGGCCCAGCAGAATTTTCTTGCTTCCCTGCAAAAGGGAGCTGACGTGGTAACCTCAGGCGGTATCTACGGCAAAATCACAGGGATCACGGACACCGTTGTCACCTTGGAGATTGCGGACAACCTGCGCATCAAAGTGGCACGTCAGGCCATCAGCCAACTTCCCACAGCGGACGAAGCCTCTGGCAAATGTTCATCCGGCGGCTGAGCCACAGGAAAATAACATTGCAGTTTGCGATGAATAAAAAAAAGGCCCATTCTTCTTAAGAAGAATGGGCCTTTTTTATGCTGCTTCCGGTTTAAGAGACAGACTTACACCGGGCCGCTATGACAGGTTGTACAGCTCTTGCCCTTTGGCACCTCCATCTCCACATGACAGGGCCAGCACCACTTCCTATGAAAATCATTACCCACTCCACTCCTGTCCGCCAGATCAAACTTCACAGGACCACCGCCGCGAGGATTGAGATGACAGCTTGCACAGGCCACCTTGGCCTGATGCCTATGATGAGGGAAGATAACCGCCTGCTTCTTCCCTTCCACCCCAAAAACATCTTTGAGATTCAGGGTCTCCGGCCCACTTGCAGCCACCGCACTGAGGCTGAAGCCAAGCGTCAGTAAACTGCAGCAGAGAACAACAGTCATTTTTTTCATCTTTAACTTCTCCATAAACCGTGCACATTACAGTATGCCCTGGCCTTCACATCAAATGCATCAAGGGAGAAAAAGGCTGTGGGGCTGTCCGCTGGCGTCAAATTATGCCGATAGACCTTGGGTCCGGCAATCAGCTCAATCCATTCAATATAATGATCATCACCCATGGGATGGGCTACTGAACCCACGGTGACCTGGTAGCCGCCATCCTTCTTCTCCAGAACAGG
>JAQIBE010000194.1 GCA_027859235.1 Desulfobulbaceae bacterium | reverse complement strand
CCGGCCGGGTCCTTGAACATTGGCATACCGGCACCATGACCCAACGGGTTCCGGAACTGTACCGCGCCGTTCCCAATGCGGTGCTATTTATGAATCCTGATGACGCAAAAAGCCGCGGGCTGCGCCGCGGTATGACGGCAAAGATATCCACCAGGCGCGGGGAGGTCACCGCCACCATTGAAACCAGGGGCCGCAACCGTATGCCTCCTGGCGTTGTCTTTTTCCCATTCTTTGATGCACGGAGGTTAGCCAACAAACTCACCCTTGACGCCACCTGTCCCATTTCAAAAGAGACAGATTTCAAGAAATGTGCGGCTAAGGTTGAACGGGCCTAGTAAATGGGTAACGACTTGAAATCAGATACCAATACCAATCGCAGGCAGTTCCTGGCCACTAGTGCAACTGCTGCCTGCGGGGTCGTCGCCCTCTTTGGCTTAAGCGGCTGCACGCCTGACGACGGCGGGGCGGTTCTTCTCAGGCCGCCGGGTGCAAAGGGAGACTTTCTCGGTGCCTGCATCCGTTGCGGTCAATGCGTCAGGGCCTGTCCTCACAAGACGCTGAAACTGGTGGGACTCTTGCAAAGGGGGGGAACCGGCTCGCCCCATTATGAACCCCGGCAGATACCCTGTGAAATGTGTGCGGATCTGCCCTGCATCAAGGCCTGCCCCACCGGCGCCCTTGATCCTGAGCTTACTGATGTCAACAAGATCAAGATGGGTGTGGCGGTCCTTGTGGATCAGGAAAACTGCCTCAATTATCTGGGTCTCCGCTGCGGTGTCTGTTATCGCGCCTGTCCGAGCATTGACAAGGCCCTTACCCTCGATGCCCGGCATAATAGCCGCAGCGGCAAGCATACCCTGTTCCTGCCCAAGGTTCATTCCAGCCACTGCACAGGATGTGGTAAATGTGAAAAGTCCTGTGTGCTGCCGATAGCCGCCATCAAGGTTCTGCCGCGGTCTCTGGCCAAAGGCAAACTTGGAGAGCATTATCGTCTCGGCTGGGAAGAAAAAGCCAAGAAGGGTAAATCTCTCATCCCTGAAGCGCTGGATCTTCCAGATCGTATGCCAGAGTTCACCCTACCGTCACTTGATGAGGTGAAACCATGAAATACCTCCTGTTACGACGACTCAGTCAGCTGACGATCCTGACCGTGTTTCTCCTCGGCCCCTTGGCTGGCGTTTGGATTGTGCAGGGAAGTATGGCGGGTTCAATGACCCTTGACGTTCTGCCCCTGACAGATCCCCTTGTCTTCCTGCAGACAGTTCTCACAGGTCACTCCCCGGCAGCCACAGCCCTAGCAGGGGGCATCATTGTCCTTGGTTTTTATCTGCTGGTTGGAGGACGGGTATTCTGCTCCTGGGTTTGCCCCATTAACATGATTAATGACGGAGCAGGCTGGATTCGCCAGCGTACCTCCATAGGTGATGGTTCACTGGGAACAACGCTGCGCTACTGGCTTTTAGGCTTCGTGTCCATTCTTGCCTTCACCACCGGAGTCACGGGTTGGGAGGATAGCAACCCTGTCAATATTGTCAGCCGCTCTCTTGTCTTTTTACAGTGGCAAGTAATATGGGTCATCCTATCCCTGTTCATCTTTGGACTACTCCTCAAGGGCGGCTGGTGCCGAATCTGCCCTACCGGGGCGCTCTACTCGCTGCTTGGCTATTTGAGTCCATTAAAGGTGAGGAGCAGCAACAGAGAAACGTGTGATCATTGCAATGCCTGCTATCAGGTTTGCCCTGAACCGCAGGTTCTGGTCACGCCTCTCAAAAATAGTGCTGGATCTTCGCCTGTCATTCTATCTGGTCAATGTACCAATTGCGGGCGCTGCATTGACGTCTGTCATAAAAATATCTTTAAATTTGGCAGCCGATTTTAAGGCTGCCTCTATAAAAGGAGTTCACCATGAAAAAAAATATTACTACACTTTTGATTCTCCTCGGACTGGCCTGCATTGCCTTTCCGTCCTATGCGGAAGAGGTGAAATCTCTCCGCGGCACCCGTGACCTTGACGCCGGCTCCGAACCGCCGGAAATAAAACGTCTCATTGCTGATGACCGCCCAATCCCGCGGGACTTTGTGCAGCAGCCCCCCCTTATCCCCCATAAGATCGACGGGTATCACATCGATAAAAATTATAATAAATGCTTGAGCTGTCACAGCTGGACCAATTACAAACAGGCCAAAGCGACGAAAGTTCCTCCCACCCATTTTCAAGACCGGGACGGCAATGAGCTGGCTAATTTATCACCAGGACGCTACTTCTGCACCCTGTGCCATGTGCCGCAATTAGATACAGCTCCTCTGGTTGGAAATGAATTTGAGCCAGTCAAGGCGTTACGTTAAACGATACGAGAAGGAGCAATTCTAATGGATAATACGCAAAAGAAATCCGGCTTCAAGTGGGGTATCTTTATTTTTGGCGGGCTGGCAGGCATTATTGGTGTCTCTCTGTTTCTTGGAGAACTCCATTATTCAGCATCGGAGAAATTCTGTATCTCCTGCCATGAAATGGAAGCCAATGTTTATATGGAATACAAGAATACCAGCCACTACCTTAATA
>JAQIBE010000177.1 GCA_027859235.1 Desulfobulbaceae bacterium | reverse complement strand
TTGGTCAGGGGATACGTCATGGATACGGTATGTGCCCTTGGTCCAGGCCATAACCCCTGAGTCGACATCAAGGTTCCAGCCGCCAAGGAGGGTAAGCTCCTGCACCTCATCCAGGAGGTCCCGCTTTTCCCGTAACGATTCCTGGGCCAGCCGCAATTCATGGATATCAGTGGATGTACCATACCATTTTCTGACTTGTCCCTCTTGGTTCAGGGCAGGCACGCCAAGAGTGAGATACCAGTGATAGGTGTTGTCACTGTGAGCCAATCGGTGTTCCATGCGGTAGGGCTGTCCCGTGGCCACCGCCCTGGCCCAGCTCCTACCTGTCTGGTTAAAATCATCCGGATGGATCATTTCTTTTATGCCATGCAGCCCGGTGATGGCCTGCTGCATCCTTGCATTAGCGTAATCAACCCTGCCGTTCGGGTCGGCGGTCCAGACCAGTTGGAACATGGAATCGGCAAGGGATCTAAAGCGCTCTTCCGACTCCTTGAGCGCTCTTGCTGTCTTTTCCTGGGTGGCCATTTTCGCCGCCAGTCTACTATTGAGTGCACTAAGCTCCTTGGTCTTTTTTTTGACCTGCAGGCGCAATACAAAAAGAAAAGACAACATACCCGTGATCAAGATGGCCAGAACAAGGGTGGTGTAAATGACCCAGGGGGGCCAGAATTCTTTTGCGCCACCGCCCAGGGCTGCGGCGATGGCGCGATGATAGACGGAATGGGGGTCGGCACGAAGGTCCTTGAGGTGTTTGTCAATTGCCGCAACCAGAAGAGGTGTCAGGGGGCTCTCCTGATTCAAAGAGAACCTGATACTTACGGGGTAAAAAACAATACCGGACTTGATCAGTCCGTATTTATCGGCATACTGGGTCCCGGTCATTCGGTTGGACACCGCCGCCTCGGCCCGTCCGTCACGCACCGCTGCCATTGCCGCCTCATACGAATCAACAGGAATAATCTGGGCGTCGAGCTGGAAACGCTCGTTGAGCGACAGGATGCCTTCCGGGCCGGTGATATAGATCCCCTTGTCCAGGCTGGCCACCCGCTTTCCCTGGAGGTCAAGAAAGGAGCTGATCCTGGATTTAGGTCGAACATAGATTTCTGCCCAGTTGTTAAAGACATCAACACCGTTGAAGGTATAGATCTTCTTCAGCTCTTCGGTGAACGCCATGGCCATGAGGATGTCGAGGTCGCCTTTTTCAAGGCGTTGCCGTTGGTCACTCCAGCTGCCTTCAATAAATTCGAGCGACCACTCTTCTTGCTCGGCGATATACTGTATCGTCTCCACAAAGATACCGGCCGGTTCCCCCTGCTCATTGATGTAGCACATTGGCTTATTGGCAAAAATCCCGACCCTGAGGGGCCGGGTTATTGCCTCATCCGCCCATACCGGAGAGGGCTGGTAGAAAGAAACAAGCAGCGCAATAAGGCTGAAAAAGTGGCAGATAATTTTTCTCATTGCAGATCTCCCTGCTTCTCAACCCCTGCCATCTGGACACCCGTTATCCCCTCCCCTTTCTTCAACCTGTCAATGATCATCTTCAGCTCCTTGATGCGGAACTCCCGGTCAACATAGTATCTATTCAAATCCTCAAGCTCTTTGTTTTTCTGCGCCAGCTCCTGGGTCCTCGCCTGAACCCGTTTTTCCGTCAGCCGGTACTGCTCCTGCAGGAGGTTCTCCGTCTGCTTGCGTTCGGTGATATCTAGGACGGTAAAGAGAACACCCTTGGTCAGATCCTGTTCATCCAGAGGGGTGGAGACGAGAAGGACATCCCTGAGTACGCCGTCCTTACGTCTGAACTGGGTTTCAAGCGAACCAGTACCAAACTCATGGATCTGCTCATCTGTTACCCGGCCGACCCGCTCAGACTCTCCATCGCTGGGATAGAGCATACTGAATTTCTGCCCCAGCAGCTCCTGCTCGTCATAACCGGTGAGGTCAACAACTTCCCGGTTGACCATGGTAAAGACCCGGTCAACCGCCATACCGATACCCATGGGCGCAGTCTGCAGAATGGAGTGGAGCCACTCCTTGCTCTTCTGCAGCTCCTGGCTGGTTGTTTTCTGGCTGGTGATATCCGTGGCAATCTCCAACCGCACCTGGCGGCCGTCAACCCAGGTGATG
>JAQIBE010000161.1 GCA_027859235.1 Desulfobulbaceae bacterium | reverse complement strand
CCTTTTTTTGCAGCATAATGACTGCGTTTATCGTTGAGCATGATGTATATCATAGCTCGTTGAGAGAATCAGCCTTCTCATTTTACCTTACCTGGTCAACATTCTTAACTGCCCCTAAGTCGGCAATAGCATAGGTGGAGCGCGGCTGCACCGGGCTGCACTCACCTGGACGTTCAATTCTTCTTCCCATTGGTATTGGTATGCGAACCCGCCATCTCAAGACTAGAATTGCCCTATGTCTGATGTTCTTCATCGGGCTCGGGATGATCCTTATTGATCTGGTTCTGGGCCTTATGTCCTATCGGCGGCTGATTTCTGCCGAGATCGTTCAGGCCAAGGCAGCCCTTTCTGCCATTTCCAGGCAGGTTCAATACGAGCCGGTTTCCCCAAACGATACCATCCGTTATGTCAGTGATCTCTCAGACATAACAGGTCTTGGGGTTATTCTGGTGAACGCTGAGAAGCAGGTGGTCTATGGGTCAACTCTTGACCTCCAGGTGGCAGAGCAGCTTGCAGTTTTTACAGCTGCAAATATCTCTGGAGTCAATGTGGAGCAATATCTTTATGGCAGCCATTTTAGCTTGATTGGTCTGCAGTACGACCACCTTTTTCTCAGCTCGCCACTGCGCTCTCCCCAGGGCGAAAGTCTTGGCGCTGTTGGGTTTGATATTTCCCTGAAATCTCTGACTCAGCCGCTGTGGAAGGACCAGCCCCTGGTGTGGGTCTATATCTTTTTTAATGTGGTGGTATTGTCAGGTCTTGCCTATTGGCGGTTTTCCCGTCTGCTCATTGTCCCCCTGCAGCAGATTGCTGAAAAGGCCGCGTCCTATCAGGATGATGACTTCTATTTGACCTCAGATTTTCGTTCTGATGATGTCTCAACCCTGTCACGCTCCCTTGATCAGATGTTTAGCCGTATCCATAATGACCGAAAAGAGCTGCAGAAGATGGTGACGGCCCTTGAGGAGGTGAATGAGTCGCTGACCCGGGCCCAGGCTGATATGATCCGCGCTGAAAAACTGGCATCTGTGGGGCGCTTATCTGCAGGTATTGCCCATGAAATTGGTAATCCGGTGGGTATTGTTCTTGGTTATCTGGAGCTGCTTAAACAGGATAATATAACCCGTGCGGAACGGCTGGATTTTACCACCCGGGCCATGGCGGAAATTCAGCGCATTAATACCATTATCAGACAACTGCTCGATCTTGCTCGCCCCACGGATGGTGGGCATGGCAGCTGTTCGGTGCACAGGATTCTTGAGAGTTTCAGGGATGATATGGCCCTCAAGGCGGTGGCGGGGGATATGGAGCTGCGCTTTGATTTGGCCGCAACTGATGATGTTGTTGAGATGGATAGCGAGAAGCTGCGCCAGGTGTTTTTGAATTTAATTCTCAACGGGGTGGATGCCGTAAAAGAGGTTAAAGCTGACGGACAGATGACGATTGCTACAGCACTCATTCCAGCGGAAGGTCCGGGCGGTTGTGGACTTGAAATCCGCTTTGTTGATAATGGCCCGGGTATTGAGCCGGAGCACCTTAAACAGGTTTTTGACCCCTTTTTCACCACGAAGGAGGTGGGGTATGGTACAGGTCTTGGGCTGTCGGTGAGCTATATGATTATTGAAAATGGTGGTGGAACCATTCAGGCCATGAGTCATGACGTCGGCAGCGAGTTCCGCATTATTCTGCCCTTGGCCGAGCATTAAAAAAAACTCTAAAGGAAAAGAGAATGGGTATGGGTAAAAGTGTTCTGGTCCTCGATGATGAGCCGAATATGCGGCATATGCTGAGTATGCTCCTGCAGAAGGCCGGCTATGAGGTTACCGGGGCGGAGAATGGTAGGGAGGGGCTTGATCTGTTGGAGTCCCATGTCTTTGACTTCATCCTCTGTGATATTAAAATGCCGGTCATGGACGGCATGGCGTTTCTTAAGGGTTCCGAACAGGCACGGGGGGGCGCCACGCTTATCATGATGTCCGCTTTCGGGGCCATTGATACCGCCATTGAGGCGATGAAGTCCGGTGCCTATGATTTTATTTCCAAACCGTTCAAGACCGATGAGGTGCTGCTGGCACTCAAAAAGGCAGAGGAGCGTGAGAGTCTGCGGTCTGAAAATAAACAACTCAAGGCCCAGATCAGACAGGTGAAGGATGAATACCAGTTTGGTTCCATGCTTGCCAGGTCCAAGCCCATGCGCAGGGTGTTTAGTCTGGCTGAAAAGGTGGCGCGTTTTGATACCACCGTGCTCATTACAGGGGAATCCGGCACCGGTAAGGAGCTGGTGGCCCGGGGCATTCATTTCTCATCGGCCCGGGCCGATGAGAATCTGGTGATTGAAAATTGTGGCTGTATCCCTGAAAATTTACTGGAATCTGTCTTTTTCGGACACAGGAAAGGGGCCTTCACCGGGGCGGATCAGAATCGTAAAGGCTTATTTGAAGAGGCGGATCGCGGTACTATTTTTCTGGATGAAATCGGCGATCTTCCTCTTAATTTGCAGGTTAAACTCCTGAGGGTCCTGCAGGAGGGGGAGGTGCGTCCCCTGGGCAGCGATAAGACTATTCAGGTTGATGTGCGTGTAGTGGCCGCCACTGCCAAGGATCTGGCCCATGAGGTGGAAGAGGGGAATTTTCGGGAGGATCTCTTCTATCGTTTGAATGTGCTTCCCCTGCATCTGCCGTCACTTAAGAGACGGCCGGCTGATATCCCCCTGTTATGTGATCATTTTATCGCTAAATTGAATGAAAAGATGGGGATGAATATCACAGCCATTGCCAAACCGGCGCTGAAACTCCTCCTCAAGCATGTTTGGCCCGGTAATGTCCGTGAACTTGAAAATACAATTGAACGGGCCATGGTTCTGGCTGAATCTGATATTCTGGGTGTCGATGATTTTCCCGGCCTTGGGCGGTCCGCCGAGGTCGGATTGTTTAATGGCTATTCCTTGAAGGAGGCCAAGGTGGTGTGGGAAAAGAGTCTGATTGAAAAAACCCTGAAAGAGTGCAACGGCAACCGCTCCCGGGCAGCTGAGATGCTGGAGATCAGCTACCCCTCTCTGCTCAATAAAATCAAGGATTACGGGGTGCAGGTGCGGAAAGATTCATAGGGAAATATGATTACCACCTAACTTCAGCTTAGGGGCCGTTAAGAATGTTGACCAGGTAAGCGTAGACTCCGTTATATCAATTTCTTTATGGCCCCTTATGCAGTTATGGACATCTCGTTGGCCATGTTTTTTTTTACAACTGCTTACCCGTTGCCATTTACAGTTCGTAGATATTGACGTTACCCGCTTAATTTTACCTTGAACCGTAAACTGGCAACCGTAAACCGTTAACTATCACGATAGATCAATAATTTCCATCTTATGATTATTTCCCCTATGTACTGGGGAAGGGCCTTCAGTCTGGAGCATGGTCGTGCCGATGAGTCCATACTGGAGGGCATAGTGTCTGGCGTAGTCACTCCAGTCATTTGGGTGGGCTGTTTCAAGTATGGGGAAGACACCATAGGTAAACATCAAATTTTGACAGGTTCTCTCGTTAGCGCTCACTGCCAGGATCCACACCGGCAACCGGAAGCGCGCGAGGTTATTGGCGGTAGAACCGCTATCTGTGGGGGCAAGGACTGCTGCGGTGGTGTCCATGGCCGCGATAATCTTTTCAATGGAGACACAGATCATATCAACCGGGTTCGGCTTATAGTTTTTGGTCTGGGATCTTAATGTGGTTATGAAATGACGGCCTTTGCGATTGGGTTCTGTGGCACGGGCAATTTTGCCTAGCATATTTATGGCCTCAATCGGATAGTCCCCCATGGCCGATTCTTCGGAAAGCA
>JAQIBE010000136.1 GCA_027859235.1 Desulfobulbaceae bacterium | reverse complement strand
AACGCCACCACCGCCGGAACCCTTCCCAGGGGAATCAGCATGATGAGTACCGCCGCCATAAAAAGCTTATCCGCCAGGGGGTCCATCAATTTGCCAAAAGAGGACACCACATCCAGCCTCCGGGCAAGATAGCCGTCAAACCAATCGGTAATCGCACCGATAACATAAAGAGTAAAGCCCACCAGAATAACAGTGGTACTCATACCCGGACGTAGGCAGTAGAGGAGAAACGGGATAACCGCAAAACGGAACCCGGTGAGGATATTAGGTAGTTGGTGCACAGGCGTATCGTATCCTTTAAATTTTAAAAGGCTTATGGACTCAAAGCTGTTTTTACACATTGATTCCCTTCTGTAAAGAATTACCATCTTTTCCCTTGATGAAATGTTATAATTTCGGCTTAATACAATAACCCATGCGAACCTTATTCCTTTCCATACTTTGTCTGATCCTGTCATCCTGCAGTTTTGGGTATCTTACCGAAATTGACAATCAGGACAGTTCTGCACCCACCGCCAAGGATTGCGGCGAATGCCATGTGGACCAGTATGGAGAATGGCAACAGACCCGTCATGCCCAGGCCTTTACCAGTGTGGAATTTAAACAACAATCAGCTTATTATCAGGACTCGGGCTGCTTATTCTGCCATGTGCCGGGGGATGTTCTCAACCCGGAACGGCAGCCACGCCAGTATAACAGGGAGGAGGGAATCACCTGCGTTTCCTGCCATCTCCATGACAAGGCCATGCAAGGCCCCCATGAATCCGGCGGGTTGATCAGCCCCCATGCCGTTGCCCGGAATCCCATGCTGGACTCAAAAGCAGACTCAGCCCAGCTCTGCGGGACCTGCCATCACGAAACCTATGAACAATGGCTTGATCAGCAGGAAATAACGAATAACCAATACCCCACCTGCCTTGGCTGTCATGGCGCGCCGGTCAAACGCAGCCACACCAGGGGAACCAATCTCTTTTCCAGGCTGCTGGTGTCCTTTGAACCGCAACATGAGGTTCGCAGTCATCTCCTCATGCTGCCGGGACAACTCAACCCCGAAGCGGCCCCCGAGGTACACCTGACCAAAAACCAGGCGGATCAGATTTTCTTCACCCTCACCAATACCCTGCCCCATGATTTACCCACCGGCAGTTTCGGGGAGAAATATATCATGGTGACCGCACGCCGGATCAAAGACCAGACCATCCTTGCAACCAACACGATGTCGCTCCTCTCGGTCTTACCCCCGGGGCAGTCCGTCCGGCTGAGCCTTTCCCTCCCCCCGGGAACACCGGGTCACACCCTGCAAATCGACCTCAAACGACTGCATCGATCCACCAACACCGCAACCTTAATCCGTTCCTATCCTTTTCCAGAAGGCGACCATGCCCAAACCCCCTGAGCCACCCCTTAAGCGCCGAATCACCCTGCCCACCAGCTTTACGACTGACTTCATGGACCGGCTTGCTGCCCTCAACGATCGTTATGAAAATGGCCGCGTCTTTGAGGTGTACGGCTCCTTCCAACACGGCTCCTTTCACTCGGCCCGGCCGGCTAAATATCTGCCCCGCATCAACCAGGCTGAGTTTAAAGCCCATGTGCAGGCCGGGTTACGCCATGATATTCAGTTCAACTATCTCCTGAATGCGCCAAGCTACAGCAATTATGAATATTCCCACGCCGGCCAGCTGGAGCTTGAAGAGCTGTTACAGTTTCTCTGTGACTGCGGTGTGGCCTCGGTCACCGTTACTGCGCCCTTTCTGGTGGAACTTATCGCCAGCCGTTTCCCGCAGCTTGAAATCGTGGTTTCCACCATCGGTTACGTCCATGCCAAACGGGGCATTGACCAGTTCAGCAACGCCGGAGCCTCACGTATCGTCCTGGATGTCGAGGCCAATCGCGATTTTCGTTTTCTACGCCACGTCACCCCAAGGGTGCAGCCAACCCTTGAGATTGTGGTGAACCCCGTCTGTCTGTACCAATGCCATTTCAAATTCAACCATTACTGTACCGCCGCCTTTGGCGGCCGCCCGCATGAAAAGGGGTGTGGACATCCGTATAACCAGTATTACCTCAACTGGTGTTATCTGGAAAAACTGCGGAATTTGGGCGAATTCATGCGCAGCCCCTGGGTCCGGCCTGAAGATTTATCCCTCTACGAAGCCTTTGGTCTCCACCATTTTAAGATTGCCGGCCGCGGGCTTGGTACTGAAGAATTGCTGCGCCGGGCAAAATTTTATCTGGACGGCCGTTTTTCAGGCAACCTCCTGGAACTGCTCGGCTGGCCCCATTGGCTGCAATTTAGCAAAACGGCCGACGGCACCCGTCTTCCACCCCTGGACATTCTGCTGGAGAATGACGAACTGCAAGGCTTCATGGATTATTTCCACAAGCAGGAGCCCCTCTGTTATCTGGGGTGTGAAGGATGCGGCCATTGTGATAGATGGGCGGCCAGACATGTCAGGCCGAACGACCCAACCCTCCTCAAAGCCTATATTGACACCATGCAGGACAGTATCAAGGGTCTGGTGCAAATCAGACCCACCGCCGAGGAAAGTGACCG
>JAQIBE010000290.1 GCA_027859235.1 Desulfobulbaceae bacterium | reverse complement strand
CCACCATTGGTCATTACGAAATCCAGCTGGCGGGCAGCAACGGCCTGATCCAACTCAGCATGGCTGAGCGGGATCACCACGAAATCGCGCTCCGGCATGGCCAGTTTGAGTACAACGGTCAAAGGTTGCCATTGCGCCAGTGCCTGCGGTTTGGTGGGGAAGGCAATTACGCCGATGTTTACCGGTTCCGCAGCAAAGGCCGGGGAGGGTGATTGTGTTGCTGCTGTGCCGGCAAGACAGGCAATCAGCAGCAGTACGAAAATAAATGGCTTCATGTGCATAAATCTCTCCATGATCCGTATGAGTGAAAATCCGTGGGCAGAAAATCAGCGCGTATGAGATTGGTGAGTGGGTCATCCTCTTTGAGCAAGCCACTCTTGACCATGATGGCGGACAGTTTACGCACACTGGAGAGTAATTCGGGAGAAGTTCCCGCGAGCATCCGGTAATTATAGGCGGCGTCAGGTAACATCATGCCTTTAAAGGCAGAAAGGAAATCCTCCGGTGGCAGACCAAGATGGGGAGCCATGCGGTAGGCTGCATCCTGCGGGTTTCGCTGCAGATGCTCGAGGGCACGGAAATGAGCCGCGAGCAGGTGACGAATTGCGCCGGCGTGGCTCCGGTCGAGTCTATCACTGCGCATCGCCAGGACATCAACGATGGTGTTGGGGATTTGGCGACTATCGAACAGGTTGAGCGCACCTTGCGCCAGTAATTGCGTGCCCACCGGTTCAAAGGTAACGACGGCATCCACCTCATCTCGCGACCAGGCCGCGCGTTGCTGACTAATGGGGAGCATAACCAGGGTGACGTCTTCTTTTGTCAGATTCGCCGCCCGCAGGGATTCAACCAGCATCATTGCACCCACGGAGCCTGGCTCATAGCCGATGCGTCGGCCTTTGAGGTCAGCCAACCCCTTGATGCCGGGACGCGCCACCAGCATATCTGCCCCGGCCGAAATATCAAAGATCATCACCACCGAAAGTGCCAGACCGCTGGCGCGCGCCCGCAGAACTTCATCCAAGGTCATCGCCGCCCCGTCCACCTTGCCCTCGGCTAATGCTTTCAGGGACTCCTGACCTGAGGACATCTCAACCAGACGCACCTGTTCTGCAGCCAGCCAGCCTTCGCTCCGTGCCAGATACATCAGATCGTATCCCGGCCAAATGCGGGTAGCAATGGCAATGGGCTTGTCAGGCCACCATGCCCAAACGGACAAGAGCGCGGCGAGAGTCACGCAGACAAAAAAAACGACACATTGGCGTCGAGAAACCATTGTCTAACTCCTTTGCTAAGATTGCTTCGGTTCCTGCCATGACTTCTAGTCATAGAGGTGCAGTGGTTGTAGCGTCCCATGTGCTCCATAGAATTGCCGCACCGTTTGCGGCAAATTCAACATCATAATCTAACGGCACCAGCCGGAGATTGGCCTCCTCCTCGTCGTCCAGCCATATGTGCGCATTCATTTGTCCAATGAGTTCCCTCACCTTCACCAAAAGGCTTTTGGGCTGATAAGGACGGTCTCATTGATGCTGGGCGAATATGTCCGCAAATACCGGGGCGATTTCCGTGAAGGTTTTGAGGACCAATGGGTCAAAATATCCCGGCATGGTCCGGCCGTCCCCCTCAAGGATAATCCCGCAGGCCTGTTGATGGTCAAAGGTCGGTTTATAGGGCCTGTTACTCCGCAGGGCATCGTAAATATCGGCGAGTATGGTGATCCTCGCCTCCAGGGGGGTCTTCTCTCCCTTGAGGCCCTGCGGATAACCGGTGCCGTCCCACCGCTCATGGTGGCACAAGGCAATATCGGCGGCAATTTTCAGCAACGGCGAGTCTGATCCTTCCAGAATCTTGGCGCCGATGGCGGGATGGGTCTGCATGATTTTCAACTCTTCGTTATCTAAATGGCCCTGCTTGAGCAGGATTGCGTCAGGTATGGATACTTTCCCGATATCGTGCATCGGGGATGCGTTGAAAATAATATCCGCGAATTCGTTTCCCAGGCCCATCCCCAGGGCAAGCTCCTTGGTGTATAGGCTGATCCTCTTGATATGGCCGCCGGTTTCTTCATCCTTGTATTCAGAAGCCAGGGTCAAGCGGTAGATCGTATCAATATAATTCT
>JAQIBE010000074.1 GCA_027859235.1 Desulfobulbaceae bacterium | reverse complement strand
ATGAGGACTACCTGCAGGGGCTTGGTACCTTTGATGTGGTGTACTCCTGGGGCGTTCTCCACCATACCGGCGCTATGTGGCAGGCATTGGGCAACGTAGCGCCGCTGGTGAATCGGGGGGGGCAGCTTTTTATCGCGATATATAACGACCAGGGTAGGAAAACCCGAATGTGGACTCATGTGAAGAAAACATACAACGCCTTGCCCTCACGTTTGCGTTGGTTGGTCCTGATTCCGGTTTTTCTGCGCCTTTGGGGGCCGACCACCGTTAGGGACATTGTTCGTGGGCACCCCTTTAAGACATGGCGAGAAAAAAAAACGAACCGCGGTATGTCTCCGTGGATAGATGTGGTTGATTGGGTCGGCGGCTGGCCGTTTGAAGTGTCTAAGCCTGAGGAAATTTTCCAGTTTTTCCGGGATCGCGGCTTTGAACTCACTGAGATGAAAACCTGTGCGGGCGGGCTCGGTTGCAACGAATTCGTACTGCGCGGTTGGATGAAGAGGGATGATAAGAATTTATGTGTGGAATAGCGGGATTCTGGGGGTGTGGGCAGACGGTGGACAAGACCATCGCCGAGCGGATGGCCCACCGTATTCAAAGCAGGGGGCCGGATGATGCCGGCGTCTGGACGGAGGAGGGCGCTGGACTGGCGCTGGCCCACCGCCGCCTGTCCATTATTGACCTCTCCCCCGCCGGGCACCAGCCCATGCACTCGCCCTGCGGGCGCTACACGCTGGTCTTCAACGGCGAGATCTACAATCATCAGGATCTGCGGGCCGAGCTGGAGGCCGAAGGCGGTGCTTTCGATTGGCGCGGCCATTCGGACACGGAAACGCTGCTGGCTGCCTTGCGCCACTGGGGCATGCAGGGCGCGCTTTCCCGCCTGAACGGCATGTTCGCCTTTGCGCTGTGGGATGCCTCGGAACGCACGCTCTTCCTGGCCCGGGATCGCCTGGGCGAGAAGCCGCTTTATTATGGCCGTAGCGGCAATGCCTTCCTGTTTGGCTCGGAGCTCAAGGCGCTGGCCGCCCATCCGGATTGGCAGGGTGCGATCGACCGAGACGCCCTGGCGCTTTATATGCGCCACAACTATGTGCCCGCGCCCTGGAGTATTTACCAAGGCATCGCCAAGCTGCCGCCGGCACACTTTGTCGTCATTCGCGAGAACGGGCGCAATGTGGGTGAACCCTTTTGTTACTGGGATCTGGGCCGGATCGCGGAGCAGGGCGTTGCCGCTGGCGCTGGCGAGCCGGAGGCGCTGACCGACGAACTGGACGCCCTGCTCCGCGATGCCGTGGGCCGGCGCATGGCAGCGGACGTGCCTCTGGGGGCCTTTCTCTCCGGCGGTTACGACTCCACCACCGTGGCGGCGCTGATGCAGTCGCAGAGCGAGCGGCCGGTCAAGACCTTTACCATCGGCTTCCACGAAGAGGGCTACAACGAGGCTAGGCACGCCAAGGCGGTGGCCGAGCACCTGGGCACCGAGCACACGGAGCTCTACGTCACGCCCGAGGAGGCGATGGCGGTTATTCCCAAACTGCCGACCATTTACGATGAGCCTTTTTCGGATTCCTCCCAGATCCCTACCTTTCTGGTCAGCCAGCTCGCCCGGCAGCATGTGACGGTGAGTCTGTCCGGGGATGGCGGCGATGAACTGTTCTATGGCTACGGCCGCTATTTCAAGGCCGAGCAGATTTGGGGCAAGTTGAGCCGCTTGCCGCTGCGGTTTCGTAAGATGGTCGCCACTTCGCTTGCCCACGCGCCGGGCAACGTGCTGGAAAGGGCGATGAATGTGCTCCCCCAAAAGTACCGGGTCAATCATCTGGCCGATCGCTTGCCGAAACTGGCCGAGATGATTGGCCACTCATCCGGCGAGGCGTTCTACCGGGAGATGGTGTCGCATGCGAAGGACCCAGGGCGGCTCGTGCTTGGCGCAACCGAGCCAGAAACGATCCTGAGCCAGCCCGACCGCATGCCAAACCTGCCGGGCCTGCGTGAACGGATGATGTATCTGGACATGATGACCTATCTGCCCGACGATATCCTCACCAAAGTGGACCGGGCCAGTATGGCGGTGAGCCT
Organism: Desulfobulbaceae bacterium; assembly: GCA_027859235.1. Classification (GTDB taxonomy): domain Bacteria; phylum Desulfobacterota; class Desulfobulbia; order Desulfobulbales; family SURF-16; genus JAJRUT01. The sequence goes on along the minus strand of JAQIBE010000074.1, from coordinate 585 downwards.
GGAAGCGCGGGTGCCGCTGCTCGACCACCGGCTGGTGGAATTCGCCTGGCGGGTGCCCACCCAGTACAAGTACCGCAATGGCCAGGGGAAATGGCTGCTCCGGCAGGTGCTCTATCGCTACGTTCCTAAAGAGCTTATGGATCGGCCTAAGATGGGCTTCGGCGTGCCCATCGAGCACTGGCTGCGCGGTCCGCTGCGGGCGTGGGCGGAGGAGTTGCTGGATGAGAAGCGCCTGCGCGAGGAAGGCTTCTTCGATCCGGCCCCGATCCGCCGGATGTGGAATGAACATGTGTCAGGGAAACGCCGCTGGCACTATTACCTGTGGGACGTTCTGATGTTTCAGGCCTGGTTGGAAATGCGGAAAAGTGAGATATCATGAAAGCTCTGATACCTTGGTGGTTAAAAATTCTCGCAAAAATCCTTTTGTCACGTGTGCCCATTGGTTACGGGTTTTGGCAGCGTTTAGGGCTTTTCCGCCACGGGTACATGGATCAGACACCTTATGTGCTTAAGGTATTTAATGAGCACGTATCCAGGGCAGGGCTAGAAGGGAGGCTTCAAGGGAAAACCATACTCGAGATGGGG
>JAQIBE010000050.1 GCA_027859235.1 Desulfobulbaceae bacterium | reverse complement strand
GGAAGTTAAGCTCCTCAGCGCCGATGGTACTGCATGGGTGACTGTGTGGGAGAGTAGGTCGTCGCCAAATTATATATATCCAAGGGGTTAGTCATTAACGTGACTAACCCCTTTTTTTTTCTTTTTTTCTCTCTTTCAGGGCTAATCTTTCTCAGGTATATTGTTTGTTACTCTATTACAAATATCGGTGACATAAATGAATATAGCTGCAATAGTCCTCGCTGCCGGAAAAGGCACGAGGATGAAATCTTTTTTACCCAAAGTTCTCCATCCCGTATTTTATTCACCCATGATTTGTCACGTCCTTGACAGTCTGCAAGCTCTGAATCTCACCCAGACCATTGTCGTAACTGGTCATAAACGGCAACTTGTCGAGGAGACCATTGCTGAATATCAACCGGCATTTGTGTTCCAGGAAGACCAAAATGGTACTGGCCATGCGGTGCAACTCACCGAACAAATTTTGGAAAGTAACATTGAGCATGTCCTTATTGTTTGTGGTGATTCGCCTCTTATTTCAGCAGACACCCTGCAGTTAATGATTGATGAACATCAGGATAGTCAGTCTGATGTAACCGTCTTATCGACAGTTGTTGATGATCCGTCTAACTATGGACGGATGGTCTGTGATGCTGAGAACAGGCTGCTTGCGATCATTGAAGAAAAAGATGCTACCCTTGTCCAAAAAGATATTAGAGAAATAAATGGTGGTATTTATATTGTCCGTAAAGAGGTGTTGTTCTCCTCCTTAGAGCAAGTAAATTCTGAAAATGCCCAAGGTGAAGTGTATCTCACCGATATCGTGGGTATTGCCAATAACGACGGTCATAATGTTTCTCGAGTTATCTGTGAAAATCCTCTGGAAATCATGGGCGTTAATTCGCGGAAAGAATTGATGGAAGCCCATGATATTATGCAAGATCGTTTTTTTGATCAACTACTTGATCACGGTGTGACTGTCATGCGCCGGTCCACATCCTCAATTCACCCGACAGCCACTTTGGGACAGGACACAACCATATATTCCAATGTCTCAATTGACTCCAACGTTATTATTGGCTCATTTTGTCAGATTCATGATCAATGTTATATCAAGGATTCTTATATTGGTGAAAATGTGATTATCGGTGCCGCTTCAAAACTCATTGGTGCCAATATTCCAGCAAATAGTATTGTAAAGCCAGGGTCTATTATGATCTTTGCAAACGATATGGATGCTGAATAGGGTTGTAATGCTTCTATGTCTTGAATGACATCTTGACTTTGGTTGGAGCCATTGTTTATATGCGAGAAGTTTCTCGATATTAAAAATATATAGATGCCATCATAGTAATGGCATCGAAATAGAGTGGAGTGTTATTATGGAGTTCGACCCAGATGTTTCCAAGTTAGAGCGTGTAGTTGATAAACTACTTGATAAATATGAGCTGTTAAAAAAAGATTTTGCACAATTGACTTTAGATTTAGCTGATTCCCATGCCCAGTTGGATGAACTAAAGGGAGAGAAAGTTATTCTCTTAAATGAAAAAGACACGGTACATTCAAAGGTAACCTCTATTCTGGGTAAATTATCAGAATGGGAAGACGGCCTGGAGGGCGAATCTGATTCAGATCGTGTGGATGTTTCTCAAGAACCGGGTGGGCAACTTTTCAGCATGGATTCTTCATCCTAGGTTTTGTTTTTATTAATAACAATGCAATTTCATTTTATAATTTTTATTAAAATTTAAGGTGGGTATTTCATGGAAAGGTTGGTCAAATTTGAAGTTCTCGGCCAGGAATATCCATTATATACGGATGCTCGCGAAGAAGATGTACAGGAAATTTTAAATCTGGTAAGATCATTTTTAGAGCAGACTGGTCATTCATCATCTCTTCCAGTTAACAAACTTGCCATATTAACTAGTCTTAATATGGCGGGTAAATATGTTAAACTGAAAAGAGATTTTGATGAGTATAAGTTGCAGATTAATAATGAAGTAGATCTTCTACACCATAAAATTAATCAGGCTTTATAGTTTTTCCCTGCCTGGCTCGTGATTGTCAGTCTGTTTCGAGCCAATATATACATCGAGGGAAACTCCGCTGGTACATTAGAGAATGTTCGCCTCGTCGTGAAATTACTCGAGTGTGTTATGAGCTATTTCCCACCTAACTTCGTTAGGCCCGATGTAGTTGGCAACACCGCCAAGGCGGGGAATTTTTTTTCTCAGATTTATCTGAGTTTATATATGAGAATCGAGTTAGTACTTGTTCGTAAGTGCCATGCTGTGCTTTTACCTGGATAACCAGTTAATATATGTTTTACTGAATTTATACCGTGCTGATATTGTGCATAGGATAGATTGCCCGTTTTAGTTATCTGACCCTGTCCAGGGTTATTAGTGTTTTCCCCCAGCTCTGACTCGTCTCCTCGTTATTTATAGTAATTACAGTATGTTTCATATTGTAACTTACATTTTCTGGAGATTATCGTGATTACCCACGTTTTATATAGTGTTGCCTTTGTTATCCTAGGGATTGTTGTCGGTTTTTTTCTGTATAAAAAACTTGAGTCAAGTAAACAAAAGAACGTTGAGGTGCAACGGCGAAAACTTCTTGAAAATGCCTTAAGTGAAGCAGGTCAGATAAAAAAAGAGGCCTCGCTGAAGGTTGAACAGGAATTATTAGACCTCCGCCGGAAAGCTGAACAAGATATTCGTGATTTAAAACAATCGCTGCATAAAGACGAAGAGCGCATTCACGTTCAGACTGAACAGGTTGAACGTAAAATTGAAGTACTGGATCAACGGGAGCTTGATTTTATTCAGCGTGATCAAGCCCTGGGTGTTGAGCAGAAAAAACTTGATGAACGTTCTCTGGAAATTACCAGTCTCATTGAAGAGCAACGGAGTAAACTTGAAAACATCTCAGGAATATCCCGTGAAGAGGCGTTAAAGCGCCTTACTGAGTCCATTGAAAGTGAAGCCCGTATGGAAGCTGCCAAGTCCATTGTTCGCATTGAAAATGAAATGAAAATTCAGGCTGACAAAAAGGCCAAGAATATTCTGGCGCTGGCTATTTCTCGCTACGCTGGTGATTATGTTGCTGAGAAAACAGTCTCTGTTGTCCCCTTGCCTAATGATGAAATGAAAGGTCGTATTATTGGTCGCGAAGGGAGGAATATTCGCGCCATTGAAGCGGCAACGGGTATTGATATTATTATTGATGATACCCCTGAAGCCGTAATTCTCTCAGGCTTCAACCCGGTGCGACGTGAGGTTGCCCGGCAAGCCTTGGAACTCCTTATTGCCGATGGTCGTATTCATCCGGCCCGCATTGAAGAGGTTGTTGGCAAGGTCGAAAAAGAACTTGATGCCACCATGCGCGAATCTGGAGAACAAGCCACCTTTGATGTGGGTGCCCATGGTGTTCATCATGAAGTGATCATGCTGCTCGGCCGGTTACGGTATCGAACCAGTTACGGTCAGAATGTCTTGCAGCATTCCTTGGAAGTTTCTTTCTTGAGCGGCATTATTGCTGCTGAGCTTGGTATGGATATTAAACAGGCCAAGCGTGCCGGACTACTGCATGATATCGGCAAGGCGGTTGATCATGAGGTTGAAGGATCACATGCCTCAATCGGTGCAGACCTGGCTAAGCGATACGGTGAACCTGATGCGATTGTCCATGCCATTGCCGCCCATCATGAGGATATTGAACCTGATACCCTGCTCGATATTGTGGTTCAGGCTGCTGATGCCCTGTCTGGCGCCCGCCCCGGTGCCCGGAAAGAGATGCTTGAATCCTATGTGAAGCGTCTTGATAATTTAGAACAAATTGCCATGACTTTTCCTGGCGTACAAAAATCGTTTGCCATTCAGGCAGGCCGTGAAGTACGCATCGTGGTGGATAGTGGTGAAATTTCAGATCCTAATGCCATTCTTCTCAGCAGAGATATTGCGAAGAAGATTGAAACGGAACTGACCTATCCTGGTCAAATTAAAGTAACCGTCATCCGTGAAACGCGATCTGTGGATTTTGCCAGATAAGTTACTGCACCTCGCTCATTCGAATTTTTCCTAAATAAAATATAATGACATGTACTGTCCTGTGATGGGCAGTTTTTCAGGTATTGCCATGACTAGTATAGAAGAACAAGTTGCGTTAATTGAGCGCGGCACTGTTGATGTTATCAATAAAGAAGATCTCATAAAAAAACTCACTAAGTCTGCAGAGACGGGAGTTCCGTTACGGATTAAAGCAGGATTTGACCCGACGGCTCCTGATCTGCATATTGGCCATACAGTTCTTATTCAGAAATTAAAACATTTCCAGGATTTGGGGCATCATATCTTGTTTTTGATCGGTGATTTTACCGGAATGATCGGTGATCCCACCGGTAAAAGTAAAACTCGCCCCCCCCTTACCGGTGAAGATGTTGCGCGGAATGCTGAGACCTATAAGGAACAGATTTTTAAAATCCTTGATCCTGAAAAGACGGAGGTTGTTTTTAATAGTCATTGGCTTGATAAATTATCTCCCCATGATTTTATAAAACTTGCATCACAGCTCACTGTTGCCCGGATGCTTGAGCGGGATGATTTCAAGAAACGGTTTGAAGGTCACAAGGCCATATCAGTCCATGAGTTTTTATATCCGCTTATTCAGGGTTACGATTCTGTTGCCTTGGAGGCAGATGTTGAGTTGGGCGGGACGGATCAGCGTTTCAATGTTCTCATGGGACGTGACCTGCAACGTACCTGGGGGCAGGATCCGCAAGTTGTTATTACCTTGCCGCTTCTTGAAGGGTTGGACGGCGTTAATAAGATGAGTAAATCCCTGGGTAATTATATCGGTATTACCGATGACGCCAATGATATTTACGGCAAGGTTCTGTCTGTATCTGATGAACTCATGTGGCGCTATTATGATTTGCTCAGCGATTTATCGGCCCCTGAAATTGAGTCATTACGGCAGCAGGTCACGGATGGCGTGGTTCATCCCAAAGCGGCTAAAATGCAACTTGCCCGGGAAATAACAGCCCGGTTCCATAACAAAGAAGCTGCCCAAAATGCAGAAAATCATTTTGAAACAGTTTTCAAGAAACATGATCTCCCGGATGATATTCCTGAGTATGCACATAATGCTGATGAGGAGAGTATCTGGCTGCCTAAACTTCTTGTTGCTGCGGGTCTCGTTAAAGGGACTGGTGAAGGGCGGCGTATGCTGAGTCAGAATGCTGTTTCTGTTGCTGGTGAGAAGGTGACCGATCTTGATTATAATATTCCCTGCACCGGTGAGGTGCTGCTGCAAGTTGGCAAGAGAAAATTCTGCAAGGTCATTTTTACTCCA
>JAQIBE010000035.1 GCA_027859235.1 Desulfobulbaceae bacterium | reverse complement strand
TCCTTAAGATGTCCGGGCAGGGAACGGGATGGCGCATCACCCATACGGCCGCCGGAGAAATTCTTCAACCCCACATGGATGAGACCATTGAGGAAGGTACCGGTGACAATAATGACCGTTGTTGCCCTGACCTCTTCATCAAGAGATGTCCTCACGCCCTGCACCACGCCGTCTGCAACCAGCAGACTCGCCACCACATCCTGGCGGATATCGAGGTTCTCCTGCGCCTCCATCACCGACTTCATCCGCAGCCGATAGAGAAGACGATCCGCCTGGGCCCGTGAGGACCACACTGCTGGCCCCTTACTGGTATTGAGCCTGCGGAACTGAATACCCGTGGCATCAATATTCTTACCCATCTCACCGCCAAGGGCATCAATCTCTTTGACCAGATGCCCCTTGGCAAGCCCGCCAATGGCCGGATTACAACTCATGGCACCGATGGTATCAACATTCATCACCACACAGCAGGTCTTGCACCCCATGCGGGCGCTGGCCAGGGCGGCTTCACAACCGGCGTGTCCGGCCCCAACTACGAGTACGTCGTATTCATCACTCATCCCTTCACCTCTGCAACATCCCAGGAGATAAATGCCCATTTTACCGGGGTACTCCTGGTGAATGTCACGGTACCATCATTATTTTCACGCAGGCGCTCTGCAACATACCTGCGGAGCTTCTGTCGCTCCAAATCCGTACAATCATCCACCATCCACGCCACCGCCTCCTGGGCCTCCTGCTCATTCCCATAGGTCCGTTTCTGGTCAAACTGCAGATAATCCAGACGGGGTGTAATGCCCATCTGCAGGAGGATATTCAGGGTAAAGACAAAATCAGGGCCCGGCTGAAAATCACGGCCAATGGCGTGAAAGAGATCCGGATCAAACGGGCCGGGACCAACCCGATCAACGACAAACACCTTCTGGCTGGCCCAGCGGTTCAGCTTTGCCAAACCCTCACCCAGGTTGGCCACGGACAGGGAACGGGCGGCAATGGCAACATCATGCTTCTTGAGACCAAGATCATGCCAGGAGTCGGTCCAGGAGCCATGGACTGGCGTGATTGTTTTCACCCCTGCTTCCTGCTGGCGTAACTGCAGTTGCTCAAGCATCCCTTCGGAAGAATCCAGGGCGGTAACCTGCAAACCTTGTTCGGCAAGGGGAACGGCCAGGGTCCCCGGGCCACAGCCGACATCAAGCACCGTCCAGGCCGGATCTGGCTGCATCATCTTAATAAAGAGAGTGCTGAAATCAGAATCAGCGGTACGCTTGGCAAAGGAGGCTGCCCTGGAGTCCCAGTCCTTCTTTTTCTTGCGGGTCCAGCTCTTGCGCTGCTGCTCATCAAGCCAGAGCTGATTCCAATCTATATCACGGTAATTCATCACTCAACCTTTATCCGTCAATATCTCTAATCCCGTATTTTCCGGGCCAGATCAGGGGCTGTTTCAGGTTTACTGGCATCAAAATACCGAGACTCATTCCCCGTGGCCGTGACATTCTCATACACCCCGTTATCCCGCCGCACCAGCTTGGTGAATCCCATATTTTTCAGATCCGAGTTGGTCGTTGGCGTAGAGATGTTCACCCGGGAGATCATGCGCCGCACCGGCTCACCGCAGGCTGGACACTCCTGCAGTTTCTCGCTGGACATGGACTGCACATACTCAAAGCAGCGGCCAATATCACAGGACTTATCAATATGTTCGTAATCGTAAACAGGCATTGGCTCAGGTCGGTTAGGAGTTTAGTCTGTAGGTGCTTAGGGGGGAGTTAGCGCTCAAGCTCAGAGATCAAGACATCCGCCCCTAAAACCTAAACGCCTTCAACCTAAACAACCTATTTCTTCACCAAACGATTAATCAGCACAGTGATTTTCTCACCTTCATCATTGGTCAGAACCTGCTTCTGCACCGCAATATTGAAGTCATCCTTGGCCAGTTCGAGAAACTTGGGCACTGATTTACGGCGTATGTCATGGGCCAGGTAGATTTCGCCGTCATCCTTTAAATATTTCTTGAAAACATTAAGGAGTGGTTGGAAAAATTCATCGCGAAAGAGAATCTCCGCCCCGATAATCCGGTCAAAGGGTTCCAGGTCAGGAGGGTCGAGCCAGTCCAGCATACGAAACTGAATATCGTCAAAGCCATTGGCAGCAGCACTCACCCGTTCAAAATCGAGGATGTGGGGTTCGTAATCGCTCAGAGTAACGTTATACCCACGCCCGGCAGCCACAAGTCCTGGAGCCGCCATACCTGCCCCAAGCTCAAGCAGCGTCTGATTTCCCTCGGCCGGCATGGATGCCATGACATGGGCCAAAACCATGGAGGCCTCCCATAACTTTATCCAAAAAGGAAATTCCTCAACATTGGCAAAGGGGTCTTTACCCGCCAGCAGATGCTC
>JAQIBE010000333.1 GCA_027859235.1 Desulfobulbaceae bacterium | reverse complement strand
CTGACCCTCCCCATACTCATGTATACCGGCTTCCGGATCATGCTGACAGGGTATCGCCCGGCCTATTACTATACCTTGGCCTGGGGCGTCTCTTTACTGGGAATCCTCATACTCTCCCTGAAGAGTTTCGGCATTCTGCCAAACATCTTCATCACCACCTGGTCATCCCAGATCGGCACGGCCTGGGAAGTTCTCATCCTGTCCATGGCCATGGCCGACCGCTTTCATCTCATGGAGGAAGAGAAAAATCAGGTCCACCTTGAATATTCAGGTAAACTGGAAGAGGCCAATAACAATCTTGAATTCGCCAATATACAGCTTGCCCAACTGAACAACGAACTGGAACAACGGATTAATCTGCGCACCCGGGAGTTAAAGGACTCGAACAAGCTTCTCACCATTGAGGCCCAGGAACGACGGCTTGCTGAAGAACAGGCGCGGAACGCCTCCAACTCCAAATCTGAGTTCCTGGCTAATATGAGCCATGAAATCAGAACTCCCATGAATGCCATCATCGGCATGAGTAGTTTGGCGTTGCATCTGCCCTTAACGAGCCGTTTACAGAAGTATCTGCAAACCATTAATCGTGCGGGCAACTCCCTTTTGAGGATCATCAACGACATCCTTGACTTTTCTAAAATTGAAGCCGGGAAACTTGATTTTGAGCAGGTGGATTTTGACCTGCAGGACACTCTCGACAACATCATCAATATCTTCAGTGACAGGGTCAAAGAAAAAGAACTTGAGCTCATCGTCCATACCGCAGGCAATGTCCCGAACTCCCTGCAGGGCGACCCCCTGCGGGTGGAACAGATACTCATCAATCTCATTGGCAACGGTATCAAATTCACCGAACTTGGCGAGGTTAGCCTCCATGTCACCTGTGTTGATCGGTCAGACTCGGAAGCAACCTTACTCTTTGCCGTTGCCGATTCAGGCATAGGCCTATCCAGGGAAAAGACGGGGCAACTCTTCTCCGCCTTTCAGCAGGCAGACAACTCCATCAGCCGCAGGTATGGCGGGACAGGACTTGGTCTTGCCATTTCCAGACAACTTGCTGAGATGATGAGCGGCACCATTGAGGTTGCAAGTCAGCCTGGCCAGGGCTCCACCTTTTTCTTCAGCGCCAGCTTTCCCCTGCAACCAGAGCAACAGTCCCCCTATCAGCTGTTTAAACCTGAAGAGTGCCACCATAAGACCATCATGCTCTGCCACACCAATAAAAGCGCCCGCTTGGCCTGGCAGAGCATATTGCATGATGGTGGTTTTAAAACCATCCCCGTGGCGTCAGCCCATGACATCCCCCCCGCCCTGGCCGCAGCCGAAGGCGGACGGGTGGACATGCTTATCGCGGATTCAACCTCAGAACCGGATACCCTCTTCACCTGCCTGAAAGGAATTCAGGCAGCAGAACCACTACCCATTGGTCTGGTCATGAATGATGTCAGCAGCGCTGATGGTGATAGAGCGCGATCCATGGCCATCCGCTATCTCATGGATAAGCCACTGAAACAAGGAGATCTCCTCCAGACCGTGGGTCAAGGCTTAGGGTTGACAACAGAACGTGAAAAGATGCTTCCAGCCGAACCCCTCACCCGGCCCAATTACAACGGCGCAAGGGTTCTTGTTGCTGAAGATAACCGTATCAACCAACAGGTTGTTCAGGAAATCCTCAGAAACAGCGGCTGTGAGGTTATCCTTGCCGATGACGGCCAGCAGGCCCTAAAAATCCTGGAAGAGGTGGATGATATTGACCTCATCCTCATGGATCTGCAGATGCCTGTAATGGATGGAATCAAGGCAACGCAGCTCATTCGTCAAAATCCCAAAACCGGCGATATGGTTATTATTGCCCTCACCGCCAATTCCATTGCTGGAGAGCGAGAAAAATGCCTGCAGATGGGCCTGAATGATTATATCCCCAAACCCATTGACCAGGACTTCCTCTATAAAACCTTAAACAACTATCTGGCCTGGAGTGACGATGTGATACAGCCTTCACGTCCAGACCAGGCAGCAGATACTGCACTGGTGCTGCCAGACCAGATACCGGGCATCAATCTAAAATCCGGACTCACCCGCCTTAACCATGATGTCGAATTTTACATTAAGCTTCTCCATGAGTTCCACGCCAACTATCATGATGCCGGAGAAAAGATTGGAGCCCTTCTGGCCGCTGGGGAACTGGCCCAAGTTCAGCTCTTAACCCATAGCATCAAGGGCATGGCAGGAAATCTTGCGGCCTATGATGTAGAGAAGGCCAGTCAGAAACTCGAAGGAACCATCCAGAAGGGAGGCGAGATAACCGAATCCATGGGCCAGACCTTCCGGGGAGTCCTGGCCATTGCCCTGGACTCCATTGAGACCATTCCCGCAGCCATTTTCACTGCGCAACAGGAAGAACCGCAGTCCATAACAGGAATTGACTATGGGGATGTGGTCACAAAGCTAAAAGAACTCCGCACCATGCTGAAAACCAATGACCTGGATGCGGAAGCCGCAGTTGCCAAGCTATTTCTCTATGCGGGGGCTCATCCAACATTTACCACTCCGCTTCTCCAGATCCAGCAAAAGATAAAGGTTTTTGATTTCAGCGGCTCCTTATCCATCACAGAAGAGCTATTGCAAATTTCTGAAAAATTAACCAGTCCCTGATGTTCCCATTGCGAGAGGCACCCCGGACTACTTGAAATCCGCAATCATTCATGGTATCTCCCTGCTAACACTGCTAACAGTACCTATCTTCAGACATTTTTCACCTGGATTCAGTTGCCAACCACAGCCGGAAGTCGTTTATTTGCTATTTCCGGCCACAACATAGGCAACTCTACCCGGGCTGAATTTTCTGGCAGGCAATAGAGATTCCAGGGCGACGTAACGCCTGTACAGGAATCAATAACGAGGAGGATGTAACGACCATGGCCAAGAACGAAACATTATGGTTATC
>JAQIBE010000289.1 GCA_027859235.1 Desulfobulbaceae bacterium | reverse complement strand
GGAAGTTAAGCTCCTCAGCGCCGATGGTACTGCATGGGTGACTGTGTGGGAGAGTAGGTCGTCGCCAAATTATATATATCCAAGGGGTTAGTCATTAACGTGACTAACCCCTTTTTTTTCGCCGAGTTTGTTTTTGACTCTAACAACGGTCTGGTTCCCTGGACGATTCTCACGCGTTATTCAGGATTCAAGGATAATTGCCAGAGAATGAAGGCCACCTCATTAGAGTTGGGGATCGATATTGCCCGGCCCGCCATGTTCAGGGTCATAGCTGGTCACGTTCTTAAAATCACACACCTCCCCGCACCCCGGACATTTCTCCGGCGGTGTAGCCCTCTGCTCGATGCGACTGCAATTGCCGCATTTCCAGTACGGCAAAGTCTCCTGAGTCATAAATGTACCGTGTCCACTATAGCCGCAATGGCCACAGGTCTTTTTGATATCCTCATAATTCTTGCCGCATTCTGCGCATAGGCCATGTTTTATTTGACTCATTTATGGACCTCCTGTCTGGTCATGGTGATTGGTGTTTTTCTCTGTATGCTCATTGCCAATAATAAAGCGCGGCATCGCCTAGTTCTTTTTCAATCTCGAGTAATCTATTATATTTTGCGATGCGTTCGCCGCGGCAGGCGGAGCCTGTTTTTAAGTGGCCGCCATCCATGGCCACAGCAAAGTCGGCTAGGAAGGTGTCTTCGGTCTCACCTGAGCGGTGGGAGATAAAGTAGCGCCAACCCGCGTCTCTGCACATGCGGCAGGCCTCAATGGTTTCGGAAACCGAACCGATTTGGTTCAGTTTGATGAGGGCCGAATTGGCCGATCTCTGTTCAATGCCTTTAGCGATATATTTTGTGTTGGTCACAAAGATATCATCGCCAACTATTTCTATTTTATCACCGAGACAATGGGTTAGTTCCTTGAAGCCGTCCCAATCGTTTTCATCTAAAGGATCTTCCCAGGAGATGATGGGGTATTTTTCAACCCAATCCTTGGTCATGCTGATCATCTCCGTCGTACTTTTCTTCCCCTGGCGAGATTTATGCAGATCATACTTTCCCTTGGTGTAAAAGGATGAAGCTGCAGAGTCAAGGGCGATGGCGATATCGGTACCTGGTTTATATCCTGCCTTTTCAATGGCGGTGAGTATGAGTTCAATGGCCGCTTCATTACTGGGTAAATTAGGTGCAAAACCACCTTCGTCACCTATGCCGGTGGATAGATTGGCCGTGTTTAAAAGGCCTTTTAAAACATGAAAGGTCTCGGCCACGTAACGCAATCCCTCACGGAACGTCGGTGCACCGATGGGTACGGCCATGAATTCCTGGAAATCAACATTGTTGTCAGCATGCTCTCCGCCATTAATGATATTCATACAGGGAACAGGGATGCGACGGACGCCTGACCCTCCTAAATATTGATAGAGAGGGAGATGGTGGGCCTTGGCCGCTGCCTTTGCCACGGCCATGGACACGCCAAGTATGGCATTGGCACCAAGGTTCTTTTTATTATTGGAGCCGTCAAGCTCGAGCATTCGATGGTCAATTTCGGTCTGCCGATGGGCTGCCATGCCAATGATCTCTGGAGCAATTATATCCTCAATATTGCTGATGGCGGTGAGTACGCCTTTCCCTCCATAACGGGCCAGGTCTCCATCCCGGAGTTCAAGGGCTTCATTTTCTCCAGTGGATGCACCCGAAGGTACTGAAGCTGAGGCTTGCATACCGTTGTTTAAGTGGACCTTGACTTGAATCGTGGGATATCCACGGGAGTCAAGAATCTCCATGGCTTCAATGTCTGTAATGGTATCGTTCATTATTTTTCTCTTGGTGAAGGTCATATCTTAAAGAATAATTTCTGTCGTATAGGCGACATTGGCCTGGTCTGATGTGAAGGGGGGGATATTTTTGTTCGTTTTGATATCAGTAAGCCAGTTCGGGTTGAGCAGGGTTGATTTGCCACTGAGAACAATATCCGCATGCAGTAAGGCCTCTTCGGCTGAACCCCGGTCGTGTATCTTGCCACAGATCATGAGCGGTTTATCGCAGACCTCGCGACTGAGGGCGGCCATTGTTTTGTCTGTTCCAAAGGCTTTTTCCTTGAAATCATAGGTGGAGACCGATATGGCATCAAGGGGTTCCTGGTTGAGTTTGGCTATAATTTCTTGATACTCATTCTGGTCAGCAAAGAGCGAAACCTCCATGTCAGCGATTCCCCAATTAGAAATACGAAAGATGAGCAATTTGTCCTTGGGGATCACTTTGCTTACGGCCTGAATGACCTCATGGGCAAAACGATATCTCCCTGCCAATGACCCTCCGTACATATCGGTGCGTTGATTGGAGTAGGATGAGAGGAATTGATTGATGAGGTAGCCATGGGCGCCATGAATTTCTACGCCGTCAAATCCGGCGGCTATAGCTCCCTTTGCCGTCTCTACAAACCCGTTAATGACGTGGCTGATATCAAAGGCGTCCATTTCTTCCGGAATGGGATAGGGCTGTTGGGTAAGGGGATTATCCTGTGTTGGTGGTATTGGACTTGGTGCAATGGAACGTTGAGCAGGGTTGACTTCAGGCCAGGCCATACGGCCACAGTGAAACATCTGCATAATGGCCAGAGAGCCAGCATTTTGAATACCTTTTACGACCTCACGCCAGGCATCAATCTGCGGTTTGGTTAGGAGTCGTGACTGGCCAGGGTATCCCTGGCTGCTTTCATAATCCGTTACTATGCCCTCCGTATAGACGATGGCCGCACCGGTTTCGGCCCTCCGCACCAGAAAATCAAAGACGTCCTGACGCGGAATACTCCGCGCATCGCTTGACATCCGTGTCATTGGCGCTATACCAATGCGGTTTTTAAGAGTGAAATTCTTGAGTTGAAACGTGGAAAAAAGTAAATCATCAGTCATCACGGTCCTCCGTTAAGGTGAAGTATGCTGTGTGTTAGAAAAGGGTGAGAAGTAATATTCTCATGTCGTGAATTCTTTATAAAGAGTAGTTTATGGCACTACACTTTGTAAAGAAGGGATGGGGTTTCATTTTTATTTTATTCATGTCTCCGCGTGACATGGGTGGTAATACTACGGCTTGAGCATTGTATATGAGAATGGGGCCATAAAACTTGGCATAGATCCAGGCAGTAATCTTTATTATATTGTTGACCTTGGTATAATTTCAATCTCACTCGTTAATTGCAGGATAGTTGTGGGTAATGGACAACAATCCATATGTATATTAGGTTTTTTCCTGTATTAGCCCTTCCTGTTCAGTTTTATTTGAAGTAATAATAAATAATTCTATTAATAATGTTGGTGTTATTATTTCTTTTTTTGGTTTGAATAATGTGGAGGGGGAATGACTGATAAGGAAAAATTAGAAGCGTGGGAGCAGGCCTATCTTGGCCTGTATAAAGAGGCGCATATCGGTCGAGTGTTTAAAGGTACAGTTCATAATCTTAATGGGGTCATCCAGGCTGGTTCAATGCAAATAGAGCTGCTTGAGTTGATGTTTCCTAAGGTTAGGAAATTGTTAACGCCTGTACTCCAAGAACCTCTTTCAACTTCAGCAATTGAATCTTTGCAAACTGTTTTAAAACTTGTAGAAAAAAGAGAAAAGATGCTGGCTCCGATGACTGACAAGATTGCGTATAGTCAGGAACTTATCAAGAATACGGAAAATATTTGTTATCGTCCATTGAATGCGGATTCTTTAACGCTCCAGATTTTATTACAAAATGTCATTGGCTTCTATCAGTCTGATATGTTTTTCAAGCATAAGGTGAAAGTTTCTTTTGAATTGCAGTCAGATTTTAAAATTGACTCCTTATGTGCTGATCTTGCTCTTGTGTTTCAAAATATTATCCAAAACTCTATTTCAGCATTAATATTAAAAGAGACAAAGGAGCCAGCAATCACCATTTTTGGTGTTGAGACTGACAGTACCATTTCGGTGCATATTGTTGATAATGGTATTGGTGTTGCTGCGGCAATTCGTGATCAAATTTTTGAGCCTTTTGTTTCCGGATGGGATTCTTCCCCTGGACTCGGCTTATATTTCTGCCGGCAAATTTGTGATAGTCTCAGCTGCTCTATTAACTTTGAATCCCTTGAAAATGGCACAGATTTTATTGTGACCATTCCTAAATTATAATTATGAACAGTGGGACGTTATATATTATTGCCACTCCTCTTGGCAATCTTGAGGACATCACCTATCGGGCAGTCCGTATTCTTTCGGAAGTCGCTGTAATTGCTGCTGAGGACACGCGGGTTACTAAAAAACTATTACGCCATTTTGATATCCAGACCCCTGTTAAAAGTCATTATAAAGATAAAGAAGTAAAACAGGCCATGCAGTTTGTCGAGATATTGCTTGATGGTCAAGATGTAGGCCTTGTGTCCGATGCTGGTACACCGGCTATTTCTGATCCGGGTCAAATTCTTGTGGAACTTTGTCATCAACATGACATACGAGTTGTCCCTGTTCCCGGGCCATCTGCGGTTGTGGCTCTGGTCAGTAGTTCAGGGCTTTGTAAAAAAGGTTTTTCGTTCATCGGGTTTCTGCCTTCTAAAAAATCTGCAAAAATTAAAATACTCCGTTCTTTTATTCAGGAAGAACGAGGATTTGTCTTCTATGATTCCCCTCGCAGAATTCTTCAGACACTCGAAGTCTGCAGGGAATTGTTGCCTGTCCGCAAGTTTTGCATTGGTCGTGAATTAACCAAGATTTATGAAGAAATTCATGTCGGTGTACCAGAGACTCTTTTGGAGATTTATGCAAAAAAGGATAAGGTCCGCGGTGAAATTGTTGTTGTGGTTGATGGTGATGATACCAATGTTCTTCTCCTCGACGATTCTTCTGCCCTGCTCGCGGTGCTGAAGGAACAGGGGTACACCATGAAGGATGCTGTGAAAAAGATTTCTAAAGACCTTGGTTTGTCAAAATCAGATGTGTATGAGGATGGGTTACGTGTTTGGCACAAGAAGTAGAGTTTCTCTTGTATTTGTACCCTCCGTGTCAAGGCTTTCTCCTTGATAACTCCCGATATATAAGCTATTCTCCCTCCATTCATAATTCTTGTTTCCAACCTTGTTTATCCATTTTTATTCTCGAGTTGTAATGAAAAACGTAAAAGATCACTATTACTTGAAAGCCAAGAAGGAAAATTATCCAGCTCGTTCGGTATATAAGCTTGAGGAGGCCGATAAACGGTTTTCTATATTCCATAAAGGCGATACCGTTCTTGATTTGGGTTGTCATCCCGGAAGCTGGTCTATTTATGCCGCAAAAATGGTCGGACCTCAGGGCAAGGTTATTGGTATAGATTTGCAAAAGTCACAAAAATATTCTTTTGCAAATGCTGCTAAGATGGAACTGGTACGAGGCGATATTTACGATGATGAACTCTTTGAAAAGTTGCTCACAGAACATTTTAACGTTGTTCTGAGTGATATGGCACCCAAGACCACAGGGCATAAATTTTCAGATCACTTGAAGTCTCTGGAATTGTCACGTCGGGCCTTGGAGATTGCCAAAAATGTTCTTCCTGCCGGAGGATCTTTTTATTGTAAAGTTTTTCAGGGTGAAGATTTTCCTGATTATGTTGTTGAAGTAAAAGCAGTATTTAGAAAGGTTAAGGTTGTAAAACCGAAATCATCCCGTGTTGAGAGCCGTGAGGTTTTTGTCTTGGGACGAGAAATGAAGTAACAGTTTTTTTGAAAAATCGTTGTCTTTCCCAGTAGTTAGGCGGCGATTTTTAAATAAAGAATTTTGCATGATACCTTTAAAACATACACAGTAACATATGTATGTATATCGAATTATTTAGTGGAGGATTATAAAATGTCAGGACATTCTAAGTGGGCGAATATCAAACACCGGAAAGGTGCTCAAGATGCCAAGCGGGGAAAAATATTTACTCGTCACATCAAAGAAATAACCATGGCAGCCAAGCTTGGTGGTGGTGATCCTGAAGCGAACCCTCGTCTCCGTTCTGCCATTGCTGCGTCTAAGTCTGTGAATATGCCCAAGGATAATATTCAGCGGGCCATCAAAAAGGGTATTGGCGGTCTTGCGGGTGAGATCTATGAAGAGATCCGTTATGAAGGTTATGGGCCAGGTGGTGTAGCTGTCCTTGTGGATTGTATGACTGATAACCGTAATCGTACCGCTGGTGAAGTGCGTCATGCCTTTACCAAGAGTAATGGCAATTTGGGTGAGTCCGGTTGCGTTGGCTTTATGTTTGATCGGAAAGGTTCCATTCTGGTTTTGAAAGAATCGGCAGATGAAGAGACCCTAATGGAGATTGCCCTTGATGCCGGTGCTGAAGATGTTCTTGAGGAGGATGACAGCTTTCAAATCCTCACCCCTCCCGATGATTTTGAAGCGGTTCGCACCGCCCTGGAAAAAGCTGAAATTCCACTGCTTGATGCCTCTTTGGAGATGATCCCGCAAAACACCGTGGATGTTACTGAAGAACAAAATGCTAAAAACTTACTCCGGTTGATCGATACGTTGGAAGAGAATGAGGATGTTCAGGATGTGCATTCGAATTTTGATATTCCAGAAGAGTTACTTGAAAAGATTATGTAAGGCTGTTCGTTATGACAGCTCCTGGTAAACTTATCTTAGGTATTGATCCTGGTTCAAGAATAACAGGGTATGGTCTTGTGCGTAAAGAGGGGCATCAGCTGTGTTATGTCTCCTGCGGCGTCATTCGTCCTGATACAAAGCTTGAGTTTGCTGATCGGCTGTATGTTATATACACAGGGATGTGTGATGTGATTGGTCAGTATAGGCCACAGGAAGTTGCCATCGAAGAGGTTTTTGTGGCCATTAATCCCCAGTCCGCATTGAAACTTGGTCATGCTCGCGGTGTACTCATGCTTGCTGGCCGCCAAAATCAGCTGCCTGTAAGTGAGTATGCTGCCCGTGCCATAAAACAGTCTGTGGCTGGGTATGGAAATGCCGAGAAAAGTCAGATACAGCAGGCTGTCCGAGCTATTTTAAAATTGTCTGGTACGCCAAGTGAAGATGCGGCGGACGGTCTTGCCGTTGCGATATGTCATGCCACCCATCTCAATTTTATAGATCACCAATGACCGATTTAAAGTAATAACTCCTATGATTGCATCCTTACGCGGCGTTCTTCAATATAAAGCTGAAACCAGCATCGTTCTTGATGTTGCTGGTGTGGGCTATGAGGTGCATGTTACCGTTGGCACCTTTCTGGCCTTGCCGGTTCTGGGTGAAGAGTTGTTTCTCCATGTTTACAGCCATATTAAAGAGGATAGCTTCACCCTGTTTGGCTTCTGTTCGGTTGTGGAAAAAGAAACCTTTGAGACGTTATTGCATGTGTCAGGTATTGGTCCTAAGCTCGCCGTTGCTGTTCTTTCAGCCATGGCTCCCGGTGATTTTTCCAGGGCTATTTTGTCGGACAACATCACCTCTCTCACGAAGATATCCGGTGTTGGTAAGAAGACTGCTGAGCGGATGTGTCTTGAGTTAAAAGACAAAGTTTCTTTTATTCCATCCATTGAAACAAGCGCAGTTCCTCCTGCCTCGTCCGTTGTCGAGAATGAAGAAAGTGATGACGCGGTATCGGTACTCGTGAATCTTGGTTACCCTGAAAACAGTGCGCGAGAAGCAGTTTCTCAGGCAATTCAGGCAAGTTCTGTTCGTCTCGGATTACAAGAACTCATCCGTGAATCTTTACGTTCCCTTGCTTAGTGGAGATGGTGTAGATGACTTTTGAAGAAGAGCATTTTGTCAGTGATGAACGTATTGTGGCCATGAAGTCGCTGGACGGGCAGGAGTCCGGTGCTGAATTTAGTTTGCGCCCCAATTCCCTCGCGGAGTATATCGGTCAGGTTCAATTAAAGGAAAATTTAGGTATTGCCATAGATGCCGCTAAACAGCGAGGGGAACCCCTTGATCATCTCCTCTTTCATGGATTTCCTGGTTTAGGGAAAACAACGTTAGCCCTCATTATTGCAAAAGAGATGGGAGCGGCGATTAAGGTCACCTCAGGGCCGGTAATTGAACGGCCAGGTGATCTTGCGGCCATTTTAACCTCTTTACAAGAGGGAGATATCCTTTTTATTGATGAGATTCATCGATTAAATCATGTTGTTGAGGAAATTCTCTACCCGGCAATGGAAGACTATCAGCTTGATCTTGTTATTGGTCAGGGGCCTGGCGCACGGTCGGTAAAAATGGATTTACCCCGGTTTACCCTGGTTGGTGCCACCACCCGTATTGGCTTACTGACGCCACCACTGCGGGATCGGTTTGGGGTTGTTTTGCGGCTTGAGTTTTATCAACCGGAGGAGTTGGTTGAGATTATAACGCGCTCAGCCATGGTGTTGAATGTACCCATGAATGCTGAAGGTGCTTTGGAAATGGGGCGGCGAAGTCGTGGTACGCCACGTATCGCTAATCGTTTGCTCAAGCGAGTTCGTGATTTTGCTGAAGTGAAGGGGGATGGCATTATATCCAAAGCGATAGCTGATCAGGCCTTACATATGTTGGATGTTGATCCACTAGGGCTTGATGAAATGGATAGACGAATTCTTCTGACCCTTATTGATAAATTTCAAGGTGGGCCCATAGGTTTGGATACGTTGGCTACAGCCGTATGTGAAGAACGTACGACCCTTGAAGATGTGTATGAACCGTATTTGATTCAATGTGGTTTTTTAGCACGGACTCCCCGTGGGCGGGTGGCAACGCTGAATGCGTATAGTCATTTTGGGCGGGGTGTGGAGTTTAGTGCAGGTGTAGATAAGTGATGTGCCTTTTCTGCACTATTGAATAGCGGCCTATAATGTCCTGATCCAGGTTATTATAGGCCTTTTTTATTGATGTGACGTTGTTCTTATGTGTAACACGTAATGTGACAATAGAACGTAAGATATGAAGAAATTTAGGGAACTTGTGTTCTAAAATAAAGGTGTGATATTATGCAGAATATGAAACTTACTCCCCCAGATATTGTTGCCATGAAAGGTGACGAAAAGATAACTATGCTGACGGCCTATGATGCTGCGTTTGGGCGTATGCTTGAATCTGCTGGCGTGGATATGCTGCTGGTGGGGGATTCCCTGGGGATGGTTGTCCTTGGTTATGATTCAACGGTTCCTGTAACCATGGCTGAAATGATTCATCATGCCTCAGCTGTACGTCGGGGTGCTCCAAATACCCTTCTTATTGGTGATATGCCCTTTTTGTCCTATCAGGTTTCAAATGCCAATGCCATTGCCAATGCGGGTCGCTTTTTCAAAGAGGCGGGTTGCGATGCCGTGAAACTGGAGGGTGGTTTTGAGGTTTGTGGTGTGACTCGTGCCATTGTTGATGCGGGTATGCCGGTGGTGGGTCATATTGGCCTTACACCACAAACGGCAGGGAAACTTGGAGGATTAAAGGTTCAGGGCAAAGATGCCGATTCAGCTCGTAGATTATTACGCGAAGCTAAGGGGTTGGAAGAGGCTGGAGCATTCTGTCTGGTCTTGGAATGCATTCCTGATGGTGTTGCCCAATATATTACGGACGCAATCTCAATTCCGACTATTGGTATTGGCGGTGGTGTTCATTGTGACGGGCAGGTCCTTGTAACCCATGACCTGCTTGGAATGTTTGAAAAATTTATTCCAAGTTTTGTTAAGCAATATGCAAGTTTGGCTCCTGATATCAAGAATGCCGTTGCTGATTTTAATAAAGATGTAAAAGACGGAGTTTTCCCCGATGCAACATATAGCTTTTCGCTGAAACTTGACCCAGAGGAGATCTTTAAAGAGTAGCGCCCTTGCAGTATTTCACCTTGTGGTACGTATTAAATTATAGACTAAAACCAGGTTATTATGAGAATTGTTCAAGCGGATGAAATTACCAAGGCGGTTCGAGCGCAAACGATCGACGCGGCTACAGACCTTGAGCCCGATATCCTCGACGCGCTTTTAGCCGCAAGGGATAGTGAAACGTCTCCTCTGTCCAGAAATGTTTTAGAGCTGTTGATTTCGAATGCTGATATTGCCAGTCGCGAGAAGATTCCACTCTGTCAAGATACGGGTGTTTCTGTTGTCTTTGTAGAAATTGGCCAGGACGTTCATGTTGAAGGAATTCTGGAGGAGGCGCTGCAGGCTGGAGTGGCTCAGGGGTATGAGGATGGGTATTTACGTAAATCGGTTTGCGACCCGTTAACCCGGGTCAATACCGGGACCAATACACCAGCCGTTATCCATTATGATATTGTTCCCGGTGATGAGATCCATATTTCCTTATTGCCGAAGGGGTGTGGGAGCGAGAATATGAGCGGTCTGACCATGCTTCCGCCTTCAGCAGGTATTCAGGGTATGATAGATTTTGTCGTGGAGCTTGTGGTTCAGGCTGGGCCTAACCCATGTCCCCCTGTTACAGTAGGGGTTGGTATGGGGGGAACCTTTGAGAAGGCAGCGCTGCTGGCTAAGAAAAGTTTGTTGCGGCCATTGGGGCAACCACATCCACGTGAAGATATTGCTCAACTTGAACAACAGATTAAGCAGGAGATTAATGAGCGTGGTATGGGGGTGCATGGCCTTGGCGGGAATCACACGAGCCTCGCGGTTCATATTGAGCCTTTTCCGTCCCATATTGCCAGTTTGCCTGTTGCTGTGAATATTCAATGCCATGCGCATCGGTATAAAAAAATAATTTTGTAAAGGTCGTTCGTACGCCTATTCAGAATAACTACCTGTAACGCTAACTCGAGTAACTTATGTCCCTTCTACGTTATACGCCTGATTTGTTTGGAGATCTTAAATCCATAGATCTCCCCTTTACTCCTGATGTGATTATATCCCTTAAGGCCGGTGATCTTGTCGGCTTGAATGGCTATTTGTATACCGGGCGGGATCAAACCCATCGTCGCTTTGAAGCCTTGCTTGATGAAGGCAAGGCTCTGCCTGTAGACCTCAAGGGACAACTTTTATATTATGTTGGGCCAAGTCCGGCGCAACCCGGGCAGGTTATTGGTGCGGCAGGTCCGACCACCAGTTATCGTATGGATAAGTATACGCCACGCTTGATGGATTTAGGCTTAATCGCGACCATGGGGAAGGGCATGAGGTCAATACCTGTCCGCGAGGCTATTACGAAACATAAAGGCTTGTATTTGGCAGCCTTTGGTGGCGCAGGGGCCTATCTATCAAAATGCATCGTTGAAGCTGAGGTCGTGGCCTTTGAAGATGCAGGCCCTGAGGCATTATTTCGGTTTAAGGTTGAGAATTTTCCTGCTGTGGTCATCAATGATGCCCACGGGAATGATTATTATGAGATGGTGAAAAAGAAACAGAATTGAGTTCTGCACCTATAACGTTAGGGTATAAGGTGTGGCAGGATGTTCTGTTACACCTTTTTTTATGTCTGAACTCCGGTGGAGTCATTAAAAATGATGTTTTACTGGGCTGAAAGATGCCTGAGCTACATATTCGTTCCCTGCGGATCTGCTGGGACGGTGGTTAGGGGCCGTTAAGAATGTTTACCAGATAAGCGCAGACTTCGGGTAAGCGCAGACTCCGTTACAGCAAGTTCTTTATGTCCCCTTATGCAGCTATGAACATCTCGTTGGCCATGTTATTTTTTTACAACTGCTGAGAGGACGCAGCCCTGAGCTTAGTGCTGCTCCTGCAATAAACGCACAAGTTCTTCCGTATTAATAGCGCTGCTTGAGGATGTTCCGTCCAAAATAGTCGTGGCCAGTTCTTTTTTGTCGTGGTGCAGGGCGACAATTTTCTCTTCAATGGTATTGGTTGTAACCAGTCTGTAAATGGTCACAGGATGTACTTGGCCAATGCGGTGGGCCCGATCTGAGGCCTGGTCTTCCACTGCCGGATTCCACCATGGATCCATATGGATGACGTAATCTGCTGCTGTCAGATTCAGGCCAACTCCCCCAGCCTTCAAGCTAATGAGAAAAAGGTCGCCTTCCCCTGCCTGGAAGGCTTTGACCCGCCTCTGGCGTTCCTTTGCCGGTGTGTTGCCATCCAGATATTGATAAGATATCTGTTCCTTATCAAGGTATTCTCGGATAAGGGCCAGATGGGTTGTGAATTGGCTGAACACCAAAGCCTTATGTCTATTTGCTAAGAGATCTTTGGTGACTCTGGCAAATAAGGCGAGTTTCGAACTTTTAATCGTTGCTGTTGACGTGACTAAACGCGGGTGGCAACTTGCCTGGCGGAGTTTTGTGATTTCAGCAAGTATCCGCATGGGACGAGATTTTGCCACAGTTTCATTTTGGATGTTTGCTAAGGCCTCTTGACGGAGGGCTTCATAAAAAGACCGTTCATCAGCACTCATTTCTACTTTGAGGACTATTTCTGTACGGGGGGGTAATTCCTCCAAGACTTGAGCCTTGAGGCGACGTAAAATAAAAGGCTGAACAATCTTTTTAAGGGTATGTTTGGCCTTGATGTCATTGTGGCGTTCAATGGGGATACTGAAGCGACGGTTAAACTGGTTATGATTACCGAGAAGTCCTGGATTTATAAAATGAAAGAGATTCCATAATTCTCCCAGGTGATTCTCAATGGGAGTTCCTGTTGTGATGACTTTGAAGTCTCCTGAGAGGCTCATGGCAGCCCGTGAACGTTTTGTGGCAATATTCTTGATGGCCTGTGCCTCATCAAGGATGATGGTGTTCCATGTCAGGGAGGAGAGTAATGTCTCTTCTTGTTGCAGGAGACCATAGCTTGCAATGAGTAGATCAAATGGTTTTAGTTCTGAAATCATATCTTCACGTTGATTTCCGCCAAACACAATAGGGTTTAAAGACGGGGCAAAGCGCTGAATTTCTTCCAGCCAGTTCAAGCAGACGGAAGTGGGGGCCACCACGAGGCAGGGTCCGTCTGCAGCTCGCGCTAAAATTACGGCCAAGGCCTGCACTGTTTTTCCAAGCCCCATGTCGTCAGCGAGGCAGGCCCCTCCGCCCCAGTGGGCCAAGCGTCTGAGCCAGAGGTACCCTTCCTCTTGGTAGTCTCTTAGCTCAGCTTGCAGCGTGGAGGGGAGTTTTGGCGTCAATGTTTGTGCTTCTTCGATGAGCTCCAAGCGTTTTTCCCAGGCATCATTGCCTGAAACCTCAGCTCCTTCAGCAGCAAAATCTAAAAGGATATGGCTCGTTAATGGGTGAATGTTGATTTCTTGCCTTTTAATGGTGCTGATGGCTGCGAGGTCATCCATTCTTGATTTGAGTGATTTTGACAGGGCTACGAATTGGCCGTTTTGGAGAGGGATGAACCTTGATTGTTGTTTGTCCACAAGCTGAATAAGCTGACGCATATCCATAACCTTGTCTTGATCAATTTTTACCGTTCCTGTAACTCCAAACCAATTGCCTTTATTTTTTATGCCAATTTTAAACTGACGAAAATCAATGGAGTTTGCAAGTTTGAGCTTCTGTCCTTCTGGCCATTCAATATGAATTGTCTCTTTGATTATATCAAGTTCTTCCATGAGGCTGAGGCAACTCTCTGTGTCATTCAGGTAATATTGGTAATCTGTACAGTCAAGGGGGGACAATATGAGACAATGGTCAATTACCCGTTGGCTCCGCCTTGTTTCTTCAGAAAAGTTTCGTGTGGTTTGCAGTTGTTTACCGGCAATTTCTGCAATAATCCTGATGGCTCCATGACCAGGTTGAACATAGGGGCCATGGGCACCAAAGGGCCGACTGAGTATAGCAAGTCTGAAGCCATTACCTACCGGGGTAAGTTGCATGATGGGGGTGGTATCTGGAGTAATCTCGGGAATGTCGGTTGTCGGTTGACCAATTTCAGAATGAATGGTCACTGAAGATGATAGTATCCCTAATGTTTTCATCACCCTATCTTGTCCTGTTTTAGGGATAACTAAACCTGTATGGCCAATTATTTCAAGAATACGGTGATGTTCCTGGGTAACTTTAATGACCTTGAAAAGGTGGGGTCCTTCAGGGATAACCACAGCTTTTGCATTGCCAAGTTTTGGGATGAGTTGCAGACGAATATCGTCACCCTGGTCTTGAACGATGAGCTGGGGAAATCCTTCAGTTATTTCCACAGCAACATCAGGTTGCTGATGGAGAAAAACATGGGGATGGCCTATAAGGGCAGGCAGGGCTTTGGGGATGTCAAATTCATAATTTGTAGTTCCGCGATAGGTTTTTTCGCGCAATGAACTGAGAATCTTTTGATCTTGTTCTATCAGAAAATCCATATCTGTTTGCTCAAAAAGACGTTTGAATGAAATAGAACGTCCTTTGGACCACGTGAGGCCTTTACTATGTTTTTGCATCTTCGGAGTGATGGCAAGGGTTTCCCCCGTATATTTAACGAGCCAGATCAGACGGGTAGCAGGTTTAAGCATTTCCGTGAGTTCATCATCTTTAACAGCGGTGAGTGCATTTAAGGCTTGTTGCCAAGACTCTTCAAAGGGAATGAGGGTGGCCAGGCTTGGATCGCTGGTATCCTGTTTTCCCTGGGCGTATTCAATAAGTTCTTGGCATTCATGCGAAATCCAGGTGAGATCGTTCTTTTCGGCTTTCTCACCGAGGGTTTTCAGTGATGCTACCTGCTCATCGGATAGCGATCTATTCAGCCAAAAGGTACAGAGCCCACTGATGAGAGTTTCTAAGGGATGCGTGCCTTGCGGAAAGGTGGGAAGCTTGCTGTAAAGGCCAAAAGATTGGCGCCTGAAGAGGACGAATTGCTCCATGATTTCATAGCACCCGTATAAGGGGTTGTCGCGCTGGGTGGTAAGAATCGTTTTTATATATGTTTGAATGGTACGAAGATGGTTGAATTCTCCTGTTTTGAGGAGGGCGAAGAGGTAGAATAATCCTTCAGGTCCAGGAAAATAGAAAGTGGCCCCTTGGCTCAAGCGCAGAGTCTTTAATTCTGTTTCAAAAATGCGGCAGGCGTCATCATTGTTATTTTGGATAAAATGCAGCCAACCTCTAATGCCCATGGAGGTTGAATCGTGAGGAAACGTCAGTTTTGATACTTGGTCCGGTTTATTTTGTATAAGTCCACAAACGCCACGGAGATAAGAAATGGCAGTTTTGCCGTTATCTTCGAGCTCCAGCCAGTGTTGAGGGGCTTCTAGAAAGGCGATGGTTTTGTTAATATTGAGCAGTTTTGCTAAAGAATCAGTGACAATATGATGCATGGCATGCACCAGTAAGTGAGAGGGCAAGGTAAGTAGTGTTTTGGAGGAAAATGGATTGTTGAGAATGCGGGTTAATGGTGATAGGGAGGGTTTTTTCCCTGTTTCGTAAAACTTTAAAAAGTAGGTGTTGAAGTGCTCAATATTCTGGAGGTAAAGACCAAATCTCATCTCTCGCAAGCAGACCATCTGGGATGGATTTTCTAAGCATGGAAAGGTGTGCTGGATGGCCTGGACCATTTCGCTGAAGCCGGGTTGTCCCACAAGGGCGCGGGTCAGGGGTTCGCGGAGAAGCGCATGGCATTGGTGTTTAGGTGTAATGAGCCCTTTTTGCTGTAATGTGTCGAGAATAGAGTTCAGAGGTGTTTGGTGTAAAATATCCCCATAGGTTTTACGCCAGCAAGTAAGGGCTGTTGTAAGATCACTTGTCGTGACAGGGGTATAGAGAACCGCCAGAAAGGCAAGAACCGTGCGAAAAGGTTCCTGTAGGGCTTCAGCTTCCTGCTGGAGGATACGACGTCTTGGGGGCTTGGATCCGTTGGTCATTACTGTTTAGATACTTTTCTGAGGTTGAAAATCTGTCAGTATACCATATAATGATATTTCCTTCCGCAAGGGGTTGCTAAAAAAATATTTTTTTTAGCAATAGTTGGCTTGCAGATCTTTTGGATGTTTATATCGAGTTGTTAAAATTGTATTTTTAGGGGTTGCTCCCCATGGGGAAAAAGAATGGTAGACGGGAAATCAGAGAATATCGTGGCTGTATCAGGGAGTAAGGCGGTGGTATGGGCCGCGTGGCTCATGGTTGGTGTGCTTTCAACGATTATTTTGAAGACGCTGGGGTTTCTCCTCGTCCCTCTCTCCATTGCCTTGCTTTTTGTTTATGCCCTTGGTGTTCCTTTAAATCTTATGAAGAAGCTGAAGGTTCCTAATGGGTTACGGATTATTCTCGTGGTTGGCGGAATTCTTGGGGTCTTGTATCTGCTGGGACGACTGGTGTCGATTAATGTCCGGGAGTTTCATGAACAGCTGCCCCATTTTGAACTGATGTTCTGGCAATACGCCAGTCAACTCCTTGATTTTGCAGGGTTAACCGAGCCAGAAGCACGGGAGATTTACACCTCTTTTATCGACAGCTTCAGTCAGGCCGATTTTAAACCTGTAGGGGTTTTAGTCAAAAATATCAGCGGTTCTTTTTTATCTTTTCTGGGAAATAGTATTTGGGTCGTGCTTTTTATGGCCTTTATTATGGCCGGCAGTGACGGTTTTTCCCAAAAGATTATCGAGGCGTTTGGTAAGAAAAAAGCCGGGCCGATTAACGATGCCAGAGAGCGGATCAATACAGCGGTTCAGCATTATCTTGGCCTGAAAACCCTCATCTCAGCATGTACTGGTTTTTTGGTCTTTGTTGCCCTTCTATTATTGGGAGTCCATTTTGCCATGCTTTGGGGCGTGCTTGCTTTTTTATTGAATTTCATCCCGAATATTGGCTCGCTTATTGCCGTGCTTCCCCCTGTGGCGATTACGTTATTTCAGACGGGTTCATTTGGAAAGGCCATTGCTGTTGCCTGTGTGCTCACCGGAATACAGCTGGTGGTGGGCAATGTTGTGGAACCCAAAGTGATGGGTAACGGGCTGAATCTCAGTCCATTGGTTGTCTTACTGTCGTTACTCTTTTGGGGATGGGTATGGGGAATTCCAGGCATGCTCTTGTCGGTTCCACTGACAGCAGCCTTTAAAATTGGCATGGAGCAGGTGGAGGCAACAAAGCCTCTTGCGAGGATGATGTCGTCTCGGTAGGTTGTAAAATTATAAATGTACGGGATGATAATTCTTTTTTCTTTACTATGCCTATGCACTTTTTTTGTTATTCGTCTCTCATTGAGTAGAGTGTTTTGAGATAGGTTGTTTTCTTCTCTAAAAGATCCGTTGATTCAATATCTGTAATTAATGAAAGAACATGGGGCGACAGGTCGATATTATACCTGTCGATGTGATGGGTTTGTGCTTCTTTGATAATTTTCAAGGTGTAATATCTCGTCAATAAACTTGTCAGAGAGTCTCTGCGGTTTATATAGCTTTGTCCATCTGCTGAATCGAGGAAAAAGAGTGCATATTGATAGAGTTGGCCCAGTTGAGGGCGGATAGAGTATGTACGGTTGGGACATTGTCCGGCCATTAAAGACCAGTTGTAGAAGTTCTCAAAAATGGTTTCCAGGTGATCTGGTTCGTTGATGAGGATTTTCGCCAAGATGAGAAGTTCTTGTCCGCCAATTGTTCGGTAAAGATGATGGCCTGTTTTTAATGGAGTGGCGGCACTTTTTACAGAGTCATGGTGTGGGGGATGGGCAAGCGCCTTGTTAACCATACTGGAGATAAATTCTTTACTCCCATTTGGAAACTGATAACCCTTAATATAATCCTGGGAGTCTAAATAAAGGAAAAAAGAGTCCATTTTTTTGATAGACTCAAGGCAAGGGTCAACAGCGACTACTTCCATCGGGGCCCTGCGATACTGAGCTGGCTCAGTATCAGTGGTGCTTGGTTCGTCATTTACAGGTTCTTGTGGTGTTCTTGCCGGTGTTTGAGGATGAGCACTCTCAACTTGCTGTGTGGGCGGAGTATTATCTGACTGCCTGATAATGTCAGTTTGTGGCTTGAAAAGAAAGTAAAGACCTCCAGCAATGATTGATATGATGATGAGAACTGGAATGAGTGATGTGGAGGATGGTTTCGGCATCTTGTTATAATCCCTTAATTATTTTCATAGTGAATTGTAGCATACTGCAGTCATGTTTGAGGGTCAATGCGTTGCTTTTTGAAAAGCAATCGTTGTTTACCCTGTAAGGGTTGTTCGGGAATAAATCCTGGTGCTCCTTGAACTATAGAAACGCAACCCTATACCATTCTCCTCGTCTTTAAGGCTTGTGTCTCAGGCTGTTATTGAAACCTTTTACCCGCCTTATTATGTTAGAAATATTGTCCACCGCGTACTAAAGGAAAAATATGCCACCCCCTGTGAAATATGACGAAAAGAAAGACAAGAACCAATGGTATTTAAGGTATATTCCTTTTATTGCAAAGCCTCAGCATATGCAGGTGCAATGGCTTGTTGCGGAATGTAAGAAGAATAAGCTGTCGAGTGAGGAGTTATTGCCCTATGTGCGTCTTCTCTTTCTCACAGATGGCGAAGATGGGCAACGGGCTCTAAAAGAAAAAATTGCCCATGTTGATGCTGCAATTTTATATCAAATTTTAGATGCCGCTGATATCTATATTGTTCCGAAGGTTATTGAGTTGATCCCAGAAATAGATAGTCGCTTAGTTGAGATTGTTCTCTTAAAAGAGATGCCTGCCTATGAGCAAAAACCTCAGCAGATTATTGATATGGTTTTTTATGCTGTAAATGAACGGGCTAGTGAATTATTGGAGGATGTGGCAAATAATTTGATTATGTCTGGAAAAGAACCGGAAGGTTTTCAGGCAAACTATGGCCGTTTTAAGGCCATTCTTGAGGATGAAGCGTTTATTCGTACACAATACCCCTCTGCAAAATAAGCTTTGAGCATAAAAAAACCCGCTTTTAAAAGCGGGTTTTTTTTATAAGACAGATTGGTTAAATGTTATTATCCGCGCTTAGAGGCCTTAAGTGGATTGATTTTAACGGTAACAACTTTAATTTCGGGCTTAACGTGAGTTGCAAAGTTGCATATGCCAAGTTTCCACTTTGCCTCAGGGATAGCATAGGATTTGCAGTATTTGGCGGATTCAACTTCAATGATCCGATCGCAGCCTTCGCATTGCTCTGTTACGGGATTAAAAAAACCACTGCTATACAGTGCTGTACTGCCTGGTTCGGTGTTTGTTGTATTTTTAGCCATGAGAACTGCTCCTGTTAACTGGTATAAGAAATGATAATAAGCCAAATGGTCAATTTTATCAAATAGTTGGCATTTTGGATTAAATAAAGTTATGAGTATTTATTGAAAAGATTATCTTTTTATATGGTCTATAGTCCATTGTCAACACTTAATTGTGAGGCGATAATGCTGAAATAGAAACTATTCATAGGTTGATATGCGTTATGGGGCAATGGGTTGAAGACGGTTGTTTTGGTTGTATTCTGCTTGTGTTTGTTAAACACTTTGATATAGAATCTACCTGAGTATCTTATTCGTTATGATCTGAAAAGTCTGGGGAGAAAGGAGTATGGTAGTTTATCAATATAAAGGGGTTAATTCTTACGGGGAAAAGCGTAAAGGGAAAATTGAAGCTTCCAGCGAAGCTGCTGCAGAGGCAATGCTTCGTAAAACTCGTATCACTGTCACTTCTCTTAAAGAAGCGCCGAAGGATATTTTTGCAAATATCGCCCTGTTCAAACCGAAGGTTACCGGTAAGGATGTTGTTATTTTTACAAGGCAGTTATCAACCATGATTGATGCTGGTTTGCCACTGGTGCAAAGTCTTGAAATTTTACAAAATCAGCAGGAAAATCCGACATTTAAGCAGATATTAAAAGAAATTCGCATGGATGTTGAGACAGGTACCACCTTTGCCGATGCCATGAAAAAGCATACAAAGGTTTTTGATACCCTGTATTGTAATATGGTGGAAGCAGGCGAGATTGGCGGTATTCTTGACACGATTCTACAGAGGCTGGCAACCTTTATGGAAAAGAGTATGGCCCTTAAGAAAAAAGTTAAGGGAGCCATGACGTATCCTGTAATTTGTTTGGCTATCTCATTTATTATTACCTGTGTTATTCTTATCTTTGTTGTGCCGGTTTTTTCGAAGATGTTTGCTGATTTTGGTGAGGCCTTGCCTGCCTTAACACAGTTTGTTGTCGATTTAAGTGAATTTGCAAAAAGCAATTGGTATGTGATCTTTGGTGGTCTTTTTGCTATTTCGTTTATCATTAAGAAGATATATGCGACAGAAAAAGGGCATTTTATAATTGACCGGTTGTTATTGCAGGCTCCAATTTTAGGTCCCTTGTTGCGACGGATTGCTGTGGCCAAGTTTACCCGGACCTTGGGCACCATGATTCAGAGCGGTGTGCCTATTTTAGATGCCTTAGCTGTTGTGGCACGAACAGCAGGGAATAAGATTATTGAGCAGGCGGTGTATCGAGTTGCAGATAGTATTACCGAGGGGCGGACAATTGCTGAGCCCTTAGAGGAGACAGGGGTGTTTCCAAGTATGGTTGTGCAGATGATTAATGTCGGTGAATCAACCGGTGCCCTTGATATTATGCTGGAGAAAATAGCGGATTTCTATGATGAAGAGGTCGATCAGGCTGTTGATAATTTAACAGCTGCTATTGAGCCTATCATGATGGTCTTCCTTGGTGGTCTGATCGGTGGTTTGGTTATTGCCATGTATTTACCGATCTTTAAGATGGCTTCTGTCGTTGGCGGGTAATCATATTAGAATATATTTTCTTGCTGTTCTTGATAACGATATGTATTCTCTATTAATAGACAATAAAGTCGTTGGTAGAAGGATCGATAAGGTAACTGAGGGAAAATAAATGACTCTTACGAAAGCGGATTTGGTTATGGAAGTGTATCACAAGCATAATGTGACAAAGGCTCAGGCTGCTGAGACTGTGGAAACTTTTCTTCGTGTTACAAAGGGGTGTTTGGCCAGCGGTGAAGCTCTGCTTATCAGTGGCTTTGGTAAATTTAATGTAAAAGAGAAAAATGCTCGTCGGGGTCGAAATCCGCAAACGGGTCAAGAGTTGATTCTTGAGCCTCGGAAGGTTGTTACGTTTAAGCCTTCCGGCATTTTGCGGGACAGGATTAATTCTGGGCATTAATTTTTATGTGGTATGAAATATTGAGAGCTGAATTTCCTTAATAAGGAATTCAGCTTTTTTTATGGTGTAACTGAGTTAGGAGTATGGAAATGAGTAAAGGGGTATCGTTACAGGTCTTAGCAGATATGGTTGGAGGAGTTATTTGTGGAGATCCAGAAATTACAGTCTTCGGTGTAGGTGATTTGGCCACAGCAAAAGAGGGCGAGATTACCTTTTTGCTGAAACCTTCTGAGGCCCATGTGCTCCGTGAGACCAGGGCCAGTTGTGTCGTTGCCGTGGAGGGCGTTGAGGCGGATATCCCTGTTGTTCAGGTGGAAAATCCTGTTTTGGCCATTACCCGGATCCATCAATTCTTTTTAGACTCTGTCCCTGTTGCGAATCAAGGCATAGCCGCTGATACCTTGATGGGAAAAGGGTGTACAATTGCATCTTCTGTTGCCACGTGCCCCCGTGTAACCATCGGCTCTGGTGTTATCCTTGGTGAACGTGTTTTCCTTGAGTCAGGGGTTGTTGTTGGTGATGATGTGGTCATTGGTGATGATTGTCATCTCATGGCAAATGTTGTTGTTCGGGCGAAAACGATTCTAGGTCAGCGTGTCATTATTCAAAGTGGCACAGTGATCGGCAGTGATGGTTATGGTTATGTTTATGATGGTAAGGGCAGTCATATCAAAAGGCCCCATGTCGGGAATGTTGTTATAGAAGATGATGTTGATATTGGTGCCAATTGCTGTGTTGACCGCGCAACGTTTGGGACGACTCGTATTGGTCGCGGAACTAAAATTGATAATCTGGTGCAAATTGCCCATAATGTGATCATTGGTCAGTCAGTGTTGATTGTTGCCCAATGTGCAGTGGGTGGCAGTTCCTCCCTCGGCAACGGTGTTGTTATGGGGGGGCATGCGGCAGTGGCCGATCATGTGAATGTTGGTGATGGTGCCATGATCGCTGCAAAATCCGGGGTTCGCGGTCGGGTCAAGGCGGGGGATGTCGTATCAGGTACTCCGGCAATTGCTCATAAGACATGGCTGAGGGCAAGTTCAGCCTTTCCAAAATTGCCACAACTTGTTAAAGAAATTCGAAGACTTGAAAAAGTCGTTGCAGCACTTGAGGAAAAAATCTCGTAATTTATCGTCTCTATATGGAGCCACACAAATGACAGAAGCATCAGCACTTGAAATTCAAGAGATTATGCAGCTTTTACCCCACAGATACCCTTTTTTACTGGTAGATCGAGTATTGGATTATACTAAGGGTGAAAGTATCAAGGCCTTGAAAAATGTAACGATTAATGAACCTTTTTTCCAGGGACATTTTCCTGTGGAGCCTGTTATGCCGGGGGTACTCATTATTGAAGGTTTAGCTCAGGCTGGCGCATTACTTGCTTTTATAAGTGAAAAAGAAAAAATGGACGAGAATAAACTCGTGTATTTTACCGGAATCGATAAGGCTAAGTTCCGCCGCAAGGTGGTTCCTGGTGATCAACTTATGTATGACGTTGTTATTACGAAAATAAAAGGGCTGTTCGTTAAACTGTCGGCTAAGGCCTTGGTGGATGGAGAGGTTGCCGCGCAAGCAGAATTGACAGCAACCTTCGCCTGATTTTTTTTGTCATTCCTGGCATATTCTCAACAATAACTCCATGTTATTCTCTTCCATAAATATAATATTATTTATTCATTAAGGACGCACTGGCAGATGGCTATCCACCCTTCAGCAATTATAGATCCCCGCGCAGAAATTGATTCCACAGCTGAGATAGGTCCCTTTGTTGTTATTGACGGGCCTGTGCAGATTGGCGCCGAAACAAAAGTTGAATCCCATGCTTATCTCTGTGGCTGTACAACAATTGGTAAGAATAACCAGGTCGGCGCCTTTACCTGTCTGGGTTCTCCTCCCCAGGATTTAAAATATCACGGTGAAGATACGCGGCTTGTCATTGGCGACAATAATGCCATTCGTGAATATAGCTCTATCCATCGTGGAACGCCAGGGGGGCATGGGGTGACAACGGTAGGAAATGATAATCTGGTTATGGCCTATTGTCATATTGCCCATGATTGCACCTTGGGGAATAATGTTATTATGGTTAATAATGCTACGTTGGGCGGACATGTTGAAGTTGGTGACCGGGCAACTATCGGTGGTATGACAGGGGTGCATCAATTTGTTCGTGTTGGTGAGTATGCCTATATCGGTGGCATGAGTGGTGTGAGTCTTGATATCCCCCCCTATGTCATAATTGCCGGTATTCGCAATGATTTACAGATCCGGTCAATCAATAAAATTGGTCTCAAGCGGGCGGGTTTTTCCAGTTCTGATATTCGCATCTTGAATAAGGCTTTTATGGCTATTTTTAAGACGGAAGGGGTGCTTCTCAAGGATGCATTGGCACAGGTGACAAAGGATTATGGCGATTGTGCCTTGGTTGCCCGCCTTGTGAATTTTTTCAAGGTTTCCAATCGTAATGTTGCCCGCGTCAGTAGTGATGAGTAAGCCCATTGGCATTCTTGCCGGCGGCGGACAGTTTCCCCATCTTTTTTGTGAAGCGGCCAAAAAAGCTGGACGTAGTGTTTTTATTGCCGGGCATAGGGGCGAGACCGCTGCTGACCTTGAGGAGCTTGCCGATGAGTTTTGTTGGGTGAAGCTTGGCCAGCTTGGCAAGACGATTAAATTCTTCAAACAGCATGATGTTGAAGAGGTGGTTTTCCTCGGAACGATCACGAAAACCCGGATATTTCGGGATATCTTTCCTGATATGCGTGGCTTAAGTCTGTGGAATAAGATTGACATTAAGCAGGATGACGCAATCCTGCGCGCCATTGCCGGGGAGCTTGAACGGGACGGCATTATCGTTCTCGATTCGACCTGTTATCTCCAAGATTTACTCTTTCCATCAGGTGTATTGTCAAAGAAAAAGCCAACGGCTGAGCAGTGGCAGGATATTCAGTTTGGTTTTGAGATGGCCAAGGCCATTGGCAATCTTGATATCGGTCAATGTGTAATTGTTCGCGAGCAGACGGTGTTGGCGGTAGAGGCCATCGAGGGCACGGATGCTGCTATTCGTCGTGGCGGAGCCTTGGGCAAGGAAAAGGCCGTTGTGGTGAAGGTCCGTAAACCGGATCAGGATTTTCGTTTTGATTTGCCGGCCATTGGTCTGCAGACCATTCAGTCCATGGCTGAGGTTGGTGCAAAGGTACTGGCCGTTGAAAAGGGACAATCCCTCTTGTTTGACGCACCGGCAACTATTGACGCGGCAAATAAGGCCGGTATTTGTATTGTTGGTGTTCAGCAGGGTGAAAATGGCGTGGTTGGTTGTTGATGGACTTTATCCTTAAAACTGTATAAAAAAGTTGCCCTGCTATGAAAGCAATGATCCTCGCCGCTGGCTTTGGCACGCGGCTGCGCCCCTACTCTCTCATTCGTCCCAAACCCCTTTTCCCCCTTCTTAATACTCCTCTATTATTGCACACCATCCAGCGCCTCAAGGGAGCCGGCTTCACTGAAATTGGGGTTAACTGTCATCATTTGGCGGTGCAGATCCGCGAGAGTGTTAAAGATATTGAAGGGATTCATCTTTTTCCAGAAGATGATATTCTCGGCACCGGGGGAGGGCTGCAGAATGCGGCAGCGTGGTTTGGTGATGAGCCTGTCCTTGTCACCAATGGCGATATCTTTCATGACTTTGATTTTGCAGAAATCTTGAGTTACCATGTGGAACAGGGGCGTATAGCGACCCTGGTGTGTCATGATTTCCCCCGCTTTAATAAGGTCAGCATCGGGGAGGATAATATGGTCATGCAGTTTTCACCTTGCAAACATGCCGCCCGTGTCGCGGCTTTTACCGGGGTGCATGTCCTTGAGCCACGGGCCTTATCCGTTGTTTCTCCCGGTTTTTCCAACATTATTGATTGTTATAACCATTGGCTGCAGGCAGGTGAGCCGGTGCAGGCCATGATGGTTCATGACCAATTCTGGACGGATATGGGAACCGTTGACGATTACCTCGATCTTCATTCTCATCTGTTGCACCAGGCAGAAGAGCCCTTGCTTGTCCATCCCTCAGTGGCAACTGAGGGGGTAAGCTTGAAGGATTGGGTCTCCATTGGTGAAAATGCGTTATTGGGACAGGGCTGTTCTCTTGAGCGGGTGGTGGTTTGGGATGGGGCGGTTGTGGAGCCAGGCTCCTGTTTAAAGGATACCATTGTGACATGATGAGTGATGAAATCAGCAAGAAAGATCAAGCCTTTCTTCTCCAGTTTTTACAGGACAAGGGGTTTTCTGTTGGTCCGGAGGACCTTGATGTCCTGCATGGCGACGGCTCGGACCGCAGGTTTTACAGGGTTAATATTCCCCGGAAAATGGTGGCTGTTTTCCCCTCTCCGGTACATCCTCAAAGAAAAGAAGAGGCGCGTGCTACCTATACCATTGGCTGCCATCTGCATGATCTCGGTATTGCGACCCCTGAGGTTATTGGTCATGAGCGTGATTCTGGTCTGGTGCTGCTTGAGGATGTGGGAGATGTGCATCTGCAGTCACGGATCCGTGCAGGTTCAAGCAAAGAAGAAAAGATAGATCTTTATTTTAAGGCCGTTGACGCGCTACTGGCGTTTCAGGTGGACGGTGTTGTCGGGTTTGACACGAGGTGTTGCTGGGATACCCAGAGATATGACTATGATCTCATGATCACCCGTGAATCGGATTATTTTCTGCAGGCCCTGTGCAAGGATTATGCGGGACATGGTTTTGCTGAATCGGCAGTCAGGCAAGAGTGTGCGGCCATTGCCTTGCGTGCCAGCAAGGAGCCTGCTGATTTTTTACTCCACCGTGACTACCAGTCAAGAAATCTCATGGTTCAGGACGGTGAAATTCGCATCATTGATTTTCAGTCGGCCAGATT
Organism: Desulfobulbaceae bacterium; assembly: GCA_027859235.1. GTDB lineage: Bacteria > Desulfobacterota > Desulfobulbia > Desulfobulbales > SURF-16 > JAJRUT01. The sequence continues at coordinate 4,073 of JAQIBE010000289.1, read as the reverse complement.
GGGGCCGCTTGGTTATGATCTGGCCTCACTCCTGTTTGACCCCTATGTGCAGTTAAGTCAGTCAGAAAGAGAGACTATTTATAATTATTATGTTACTCAGGCCAGTCGTCGTGTACAATTTGCTGGTGATGGCTTTAATGAAGGGTATTTATTTCTTGCCGTGCAACGGGTTATGCAGATGCTGGGTGCCTTTGCTTTTCTCACGCAACAGAAGGGCAAAGTCTTTTTTGAACCGTTTATTCTGCCATCATTACGTAATTTGCACGATCTCTTAAAGCAACTTGAAAACAGGTTTCCTCTCTTAGCGACTCTTGCTCAAGATGTTTATGAAGACATCAAAGAGAGCCAACGCTGTTCTTTATCTCACGTAGAATTAAATTAGTTTATAGTTTTATGGGGCAAGCTTCCAACCAATAAATCAAACTTGGAACCGTGATTCTCGAAACTGTAGGAAAAAACAATGGATACAACAATTTCCCATAGGGATCATGACGCGTTAATGGTTGCTCTGGTTGGCCGGCCAAATGTCGGCAAGTCAACCCTGTTCAATCGTTTAACCAAATCTAATCTGGCCATCATTGATCCAACCCCTGGGGTAACCCGTGATCGCCATTACGCCACTGTGACCTGGGATGATCAGCGCATTATCCTCATCGACACGGGTGGTATTGAGCTTGGGGTGGATGGGACGATCTCTGAACAAATTCAGGAGCAGACCTGGGCTGCCATTGAAGAGGCGGATATTATCCTCCATATCCTCGATGGCGTCGGCGGTGTCTTGTCAGAGGATTATGAGGTGGTGAAACGGTTACGGCGCTTAACAAAACCCGTGCACCATATCGTTAATAAGGTTGACGGCCCTGAAAAGGAAGAGGAGCTTTTGTCTCAGTTCTACGAGCTGGGCATTTCTGAAATGTACGGGATGTCCGCCTCCCACGGCTTTGGCTTTAAGACCTTCTTTGATGAGTTTTTTGCCTCGTTACCTGTGCCGGAGGTTCGGGATGATATCCCTGAAGAGGCCATTCGTATTGCCTGTATTGGCCGGCCCAATGTGGGTAAATCCTCCCTTATAAATCGTCTTCTGGGGCAGGAGAGAATGGTGGTATCTGATATTCCGGGAACAACCCGTGATTCAGTGGACAGCTTGCTCACCCGCCGCGGCAATCAATATCTCCTTATTGATACGGCTGGAATTCGTAAAAAAGGCAGGGTCAGCGATAAGATTGAGAAATTCTCAGTAATGCGTGCCCTTTCTGCCCTTGAGAGGTGTGATATTGCCCTGCTCATAGTGGATGGTGATGAAGGTATTACAGAGCAGGATACCAAGGTCATTGGTTATGCCCTGGAGCGTGGTCGTGCCTGTATGATTCTGGTGAATAAGTGGGATCTTGTTGCCGGGGACAGGAAAAGGGAAAAGTGGATCATGGGTGAGGTGGCCATGGCCACGAAGTTCATGCCCTATGCCCCTGTATTTAAGATTTCCGCCTTGAGCGGCCGCCAGGTAGGGAAGATCCTGCCCGAGGCCAATCGGATTTTCAAGCAATATACTGCTAATTTTACAACAAATGCCCTGAACCAGGTGCTGAAACGGGCCACTGAGGCCCATACACCGCCGCTCCATAAGGGGCATCGTTTAAAAATATACTATACCACCCAGGTTGCCACCTCGCCTCCAACCTTTGTCCTCTTTGTGAATTATCCAAATGGGGTGCATTTTTCCTATCATCGGTTTTTGACGAATCAATACCGTGAACAACTGGGTCTTGATAAATGCCCCGTGCGCTTATTTCTCAGGGAACGCAAACGCAAGGATTATAGCGGGAAGAAGTAAAGAGGTTGACGCGCGGCGAGTAATAAAAAAGGGGGATGATAATTATACATTATCATCCCCCTTTTTTATTTTGAATGGTGCTTGTAGCGTATCAGCTCAGCTCGGCCTTGATTCTATCCATTGCCTTGACGACATTTTCATAGCTGTTAAAGGCGGAAAGACGAATATAACCCTGTCCGCATTTGCCAAAACCGGCACCGGGGGTACAGACCACGCCTGTCTTGTCGAGGAGCAGATCAAAGAATTCCCAGGAATCACGGCCCTGGCCGTCAATCCAGATGTACGGCGCGTCATCACCGCCAACGGCGCTGAACCCCAGGGCGGTGATGGCTTCTTTAATGTGGCTGGCATTTTTTAAATAATAATCGGTGAGCTCTCTCGTTTGCACCTTCCCTTCTGCTGAGTATACAGCCGCGGCCGCCTTCTGGATGGGGTAGGAGACGCCGTTAAACTTGGTGCAATGGCGGCGATTCCATAAGGGGTGCAGCAGTTGTTTGTTGCCTTTGGAATCAAAACCCGCGCATTCTTTTGGAACGACCGTGTAGGCGCAGCGGGTTCCGGTGAAACCGGCGTTCTTTGAGAAGCTGCGAAACTCGATGGCAACCTCGCGGGCCCCTGCAATTTCATAGATAGATTTCGGCAGTTCCGGATTACGGATAAAGGCTTCATAGGCGGCATCAAAGAGAATGAGTGCCTTGTTGTCACGGGCATAATCAACCCAGACTTTAAGTTCCGCCCTGGTGGCGGTGGTGCCTGTCGGGTTGTTGGGGAAGCAGAGGTAGATGAGGTCCACAGGCTCTTTCGGCAGGGCGGGAACAAAGTTGTTCTCTTTCACGCAGTCAAGATAGGTGATGCCCTCGTAGCGGCCATCGGCAAAGTTTCCGGTACGCCCAGCCATGACATTGGTGTCGAGATAAACCGGATAGACGGGGTCAGGAATTGCCACCCGGATATCGGTGGTGAATAATTCCTGGATGTTGCCGCTGTCGCATTTGGCGCCGTCACTGACAAAAATTTCATCCGCAGAAACCTGAGCACCCTGGTCGATGAAATCGTTTTGGGCAATGGCCTCCCGCAGAAACGCATATCCCTGTTCCGGTCCATAACCATGAAACGTACTTTCCTGCGCCATCTCGGCAACACCTTCGTGCATGGCCTTGATGCAGGCGTCCGGTAATGGCCGGGTCACATCGCCAATGCCGAGACGAATGATGTCTTTGTCAGGGTTGTTGGCCTGATAGGTGTTGACGCGTTTGGCAATATCAGAAAAAAGGTAGGATGCCTGGAGCTTGAGATAATGTTCGTTGATGGTAATCATGAATTGTCGGCCTATGTTATGTTGTCTGGTGTCAATAATTTTGAAAAAAAAATGTATTCAAACTCTATATAATAAAGGGTTGTCTCTGTCAATTCACAGGGGGAAGAGATGACCGAATTCGGTGAAAAAATGGTAAATCAGAGGTGGAATTATCCACTTTCTCCTGCTATACTCCCTTTTCTGCAAAGACCATTTTATATAATTTAAAGGATGTATGATGATTACTCTACTTGATTATGGCGCTGGCAATGTGCGCAGTGTGCGCAATGCGATTAAGAAACTCGGTGCTGAGGTGAGGGATGTCACCTGTGTCGATGATATTTTAACCGCCGAGAAACTGGTTTTTCCCGGGGTCGGCAGTTTCGACCATGCGATGGCGCGTCTGCAGCAGCTGGGTTATATCGAACCGCTTCTTGCCCATATTCGAGCAGATAAACCATTTCTTGGGATCTGTCTTGGTTTGCAAACTCTTTTTGAGACCAGTGAGGAATCGTTTGGGGTTCCGGGATTAGGGGTTGTGCCGGGCCGGGTTGCCCGTTTCCGTGCGGGAGAGCTTTCGGTGCCGCAAATTGGCTGGAATGGTGTGAAACTCCATCAGAATTCCCCCCTTTTCAAGGACCATGGGGACGAGAAGCTGTATTTTGTCCATTCTTATCGCGCCATGCAGAATGCGGCCAATAAGGACTGGGTGCTCTCCACCACAAATTATGGTGAGGAGTTTATCTCAGGGGTGCAGAAGGGCAATGTCTGCGCCTTGCAGTTCCATCCTGAAAAAAGCGGAGAGGCAGGGCTGAACCTGTTTGGTAATTTCCTCAAGAATCAATCTCTCACGGTGACAGGGGGCGTTGTCGCAGATCAGCCCGCTGAAACCTCGATTGCCAAACGTATTGTAGCCTGTCTTGATGTGCGTACCAATGATAATGG
>JAQIBE010000256.1 GCA_027859235.1 Desulfobulbaceae bacterium | reverse complement strand
GATGGAATGGCTGACAGCAAGTTCCAGTCCGCTGCCCTTTTGTTGGTGGTAAAATAGGGATCAAAAATTTTGTCCAGCATAGATCCAGCAATACCAATACCATTATCTTTGATGACGATCTCAACATAGTCCTGCGGCTGACATCCGAGCATTTCACCTCGACAACACCACCCCCTGGCATACCCTGGAAACAAAAAAAACCGAAATCCTTTGCAGGACTCGGGGCATATATCAATCCGGAATGTACCGGAACTGTATGTGGTGGCAATACAGTCTGCCTCGAAAAGGTGGACCATGCCAATAAGAAACTGGAAACCAGCCATGAATCGGTTTATGATCGAATTTGAAGAACAACTGAGTCCTTATGTATGAAGATGGTAATTACACAGAATTATTTACAGGCTCGCTGTTGCGGTAGAGGCGAGTAGAGTTACAACTCTTATCTCCTTTTTCGTTTTCTAGAGTCGTCTTCTTTTGTAGAAAATGTTTTCATCCCGTATTGCTGGTGTTCTCTCTGTTCTTTCAGGTACTGTTATAGTCATAATGAAATCTTGGAAAGCAATGTTGTTTTTATAAAAAAATAGGCATGCTTATCCCTTGTTGAATCTTAAAGAAAGGATGACAGTTTAAGGCAGCATTATCACAGGGCGAACCACTTTACCTAGGCTGGAGGTCAGACTTGGCTCTTAAACTCTTTAAACATTGGACAGCAAAACTGCTTTCCCCTGGAACATTCCTTAGGGATAATTATGCCTCGTTTAAAAAACTCCTTGAGTATGACAAGCGATGCCATGAGCTGATTGCTGAACTTGAGGACATTTATTATAATGAAAAAAAGGTAGATTTAAAGCAGGTCGAAAGGCGGTATGCTGAGTTGTCCGCGGCTGTTTTCAGCATGATGAGCAGCCTAACCCACATGTCTCCTGCCGCCTATGACAATCTGTGGGCCTATTTTCAGAAAATAGATGCCTATGTCCACTATATTTTTACCCCCCTTAAACGTCAGACAGGAGCACTCTTTACAATCCCGCTTAATGCCATAGACATTGACGATAGGCCGATGACTGGGGACAAGGCCTTTAATCTGGCGATGCTTTCAAATAATCTGGACCTGAGGATCCCAGCCGGGTTTGTGATCACCACCCACGCCTTTCACACCTTTATTGACCATAACAATCTCCAAACCATCATCGATGAAGGGCTGACTCGGCTCGATATATCTTCATCCGAATCCCTCCAGCGTTTTTCTACAGAAATTACCACTCTTGTTGCCGATGCAGTGATCCCGCCGGTAATGGCCGAGTCCATTATCTCCTCCTTCGCTGGTCTGCAAAAAGATAAGGGGGGTGGTGTCCAGGTCGCCATGCGCAGCAGCGCCACCCTTGAGGACAGCGAGACCTCCTTTGCTGGACAATACCAGACCGAACTTCATGTGGACCGCGATTCACTCCTGTCAGCCTACAAGAGAATAGTTGCCAGCAAATACTCGCCCCGCGCCCTCTATTACCGGATCAACCACGGTATCTCCGATATGGACACCCCCATGGCGGTTCTGGTTCTGGTCATGGTGGATGCCGTGGCAAGCGGGGTTGTTTATACAGCCGATCCGGCACAGGTCTCTGTCCGGACCATGGCAGTTCACTCACTCTGGGGGCTTGGAGAGTTACTGGTGGGGGGGGAGGTCTCGCCGGACTCGGTTTACCTCAGTAAGGAACCCAGGCCTCATATAATTGAACGACGGCTGGGTGATAAATTTAAGGAGATGACCGCTGGACGCCAGGGGGGCGTGCAGATCGAGGATGTTGATGAGAAAAGGAGGCATTCTCCAGCGCTGGCGGATGCTGAGGTTCTGGAGCTTGCCCGAATTGGCCTTGAGGTCGAAGAACTTTACGGTGAACCGCAGGACATCGAGTGGTGCCAAGACCAAGACAAATCCCTCTATATCCTTCAGGCAAGGCCTCTGAGGTGTGAAGCCGAACAGCCCTCCCATGATTTAGCTGTAGAAACAGAAATTGCTGGGCCGCTTATTTTTCAGGGCGGCGAGTGTGCCTCCTCAGGGCTGGCCAGTGGCCGGTTGTTCTTCTTGGAGAATTACCTGCAGCTCAATGATGTTCCGGCCGGTTCGATACTCGTAACCCAGTCCACCTTGCCCGGCTATGTCAAGGTGATCGATCGGCTGGAGGCTATTATCACTGAACGGGGCAGTGTGGCCGGCCATTTTGCATCGGTGGCCAGAGAGTTTGGCCTGCCCGCCATTGTCAATGCTGGCCCTGCCATCCGCCAGCTTCAACATGGTATGGATGTGACGGTTTGCGCCCACAAAAAAAACATCCACCAGGGTCTTATTTCCCTGCCTCCCCGTCAGGTTCCGGCCAGGACGAGTAAGACCCCTTTCATGCGGAAATTTAAATACATCCTTAATTTTGTCTCCCCCCTGACCCTTATTGATACCACCGCCTCCAGCTTCAGTCCTGAGGGATGCCGCTCCCTGCACGACATTATTCGCTTTTGTCATGAAAAAGGCATGCAGGAAATGTTTGCCACTGGCGCTCAGTGGGGAACACGGATCAACGGGGCCAAAAAGGTCATTTCCAAGATACCCATGACCATCTATGTGCTGGACGTCGGCAAGGGATTGGCGGATGCGGCCCGCAATATGGAGACCATATCCCTCGCAGAAATACACTGTCTGGCCATGCATGCTGTATGGGCCGGACTTTCCCATCCCGACATCGACTGGAGCCAGCAGTCCCATTTTGATTGGCAGAGCTTTGACAATGTGGCCCTGGCCGGTGGCATAGCACGTGAAAACGCCGATGCCTTTGCCAGCTACGCCATCATCTCTCACGATTATCTTAACCTGAACCTGCGCTTTGGTTATCACTTTACCGTGCTTGATACCCTCTGCGGCCCGGATGACAACAACAATTACATCATCCTGCGCTTTGCCGGTGGTGGCGGCGACTTTACCGGCCGGACTCTGCGGGTAATTTTTTTGTCCAGAGCTCTGATTAATCTTGGTTTTCACGTCGAGAGCAAGGGCGATCTCATCGATGCCCGCCTCAGCCATCAGGGGCAGGATTTGATTAAGGACACACTGAACATGGTGGGTCGCCTGCTCGGTGTCACCCGTCTATTGGATATGAGCCTCAAGAATGAGGATATGGTAGAAGAGTATCTTGCCGATTTTTTTGCCGAGAAATACGATTTTGCCCCTCAGAAAAAAATGACTTAACGTAAGGATACACCCATGTCCTATGAACTTACCTGGATAACATCATCACTGGCTGTGGGCTATGCCCCTATGTCCTATGCCGAGCTTGACTCCATTGAAGAGCAGGGGGTCAAGGCCATCGTCAACCTCTGCGGTGAATTTTGTGACCTGCACGAAATTGAAGAAAAGTCAGGATTTGAGGTCTACTTTCTGCCGATCCCCGATGAAAATGCCCCGGACATGGCAGAGATGGAACAGGCCCTGGAATGGCTGGACGAGGCGCTCTATCTGGGTAAGAAGGTACTTGTCCACTGCAGGCATGGTATTGGCCGGACCGGCACCTTTGTCTCCGCCTACCTGATTCGGCGTGGTCTGGGCCTTAAGGTGGCAGAAAAGACCCTCAAGGGTACACGGGCCAACCCAACCAACTATGCCCAATGGAGCCTGTTACGGAAATACGGCAAAAAAAGCGGCAAACTCACCATCAGAGAACCCTCCCTGGAGAGCAAAAACACAGTGGAACTGGCCGACTTCTTTGCCGAGTATGAGGCCCTGGTCACGGATGTGGAAAACTCCCTGCACGAGCAGGCGGCGATGGGCAAGACGCCTGCTCGCTGCGGTCGAGATAGCGACAGCTGCTGCCGGGAGCATTTCTCCATGAAGCTCATTGAGGCCCTCTATCTGTTCAACAAAATGAACACCTCCTTCCAAAGCAATGAGCGCCAGGACACCATTACCAGGGCCTCGGCGGTCTTTCAGAAAATCAGGTCTCTAGCCTGTGATGCTGAGTACGGAGAACAGGAAATCGTCATGAACGACCTGTACCGAATAGGCAATCTCATTTGCCCCTTAAACAGGGAGGGAAAATGCACTCTGTATGAGTACAGGCCGATTCGCTGCCGTTGTTATGGGCTGGCCAGTTATGGTATTGACGCTTCACTGACCGAGGACATTCTTTCCAATATTTCCCGGAATGTGTTTTTCGCCCTCTCCAATGTCTTCCCAAGCGACACAGAGCTGCTCTTTAGCTGTCCGGACACTATATCCGGCCGCTTTACCCAGGTCTATTTTCACTACCTGGCCTCCCTGTAAGATGAGTTTCCCCCCTGTGTTCCCACGCACCGCGCCGAGGCAACGATGAAAATGAACCAAATCTGTTTATTTTCACTGCGAGCGCACAAAGTCCACGAAATGACACTTTATTTTTCTATTTTCTTCGTGCGCTTCGTGATTTATACAAAGATAAGACTAAGAAGTTATAACCCTGAAGAGAGATAACCACGGTGCGCCATGATGAAAATTTCTTCCCTTATCGCTAACATCAGCCGTCTCCTCGCCCTGGCGACTCTCTCCCTGACCGCGAGCGCCTCGTCAGCCTGGGCATTACAGACCCACACCGGTCCCGAAGGGCTCTACGTCCATCAGGGCGCCCACATCTTTCTATCCTTCTCCCTGCTTATCTTTGTGCTGAACATCCATCGCTCCCGCCTGGCTCGGCAAAGGGCCTGGCGTCTTCTCTCCAGCGGCGCCATCCTGCTCATCCTCTGGAATATCTGGGCCTTTGCCGGTCATCTCTCCGCCTTTTATATGCCCGAATCATCTTTTATCATGGAGCCTGGCCATAGAACGCCATCCCTCCTTGTTACCTCTTGGCAGGAGGTGCTCTACTATCTTTTCAAGATGGATCATCTTCTCTGGCTGCCCGCACTCCTGTTCTTTTACGCCGGTCTCAAGCTGCTCCTCAAGGAATTTACTGCCCCGCCGCAAGAAGAAGGGGGGGGCGACAATCATGATGATCTGGCCACTCTCTCCGCTCTGGGCCATCGATCTTGTTGGCTCGCTGGCCATGATCGTTGTTGCCCGCATGTGCCTCGGCATTGCCCGGAAAATTTTCCGGCGTGACCCTGAAAATGCCCTGGCAAACTATCTTCTCTGGTTCTGCCGCTGGGGTCGGGCCACGCTAACTATTTGAAACCACATGGAATCATAGTCGAAAAGAGGGTTTTTTGGGGTCTATATTGACGTTTTTAAGGCCAAAAATGGCAATATAGAGTTATGCTATAACGCATGGCTAGAGCAAAACGATATTATATCCCAGGGCAAATATGGCATATTACGCATTGATGCCACAAAAGAGATTTCCTTCTAAACTTGGTTAAGGATCGTTGTCGGCCAACTTAGCGTGGCCCGACCCCATAAGAACGTCCTCCTGGCTCAGAGGCAACCCTTATGGAGCCGTTGTGCTTGTTGATGATGGAATGGCTGACAGCAAGTTCCAGTCCTCTGCCCTTTTGTTGGTGGTAAAATAGGGATCAAAAAATTTTGTCCAGCATAGACCCAGCAATACCACTACTATTATCTTTGATGACGATCTCAACATAGTCCTGTGGCTGACATCAGAGCATTTCACCTCGACACCCCCCCCTGGCATACCCTGGAAACAAAAAACCCCGAAATCCTTTGCAGGACTCGGGGCATATATCAATCCGGAATGTACCGGAACTGTATGTGGTGGCGATGCAGGGAGTTGAACCCCGGACAACACGGATATGAGCCGTGTGCTCTAACCAACTGAGCTACATCGCCATTCTATTCATTGACAAGTCGATAAATAGTGAAGTGCCTATATGGCCAATTTTGCCTTTATTGTCAATAAAAAAAGGGTACTTTTCGTTTGAAAAGCACCCTTTTTACTGAGCATCAGAGAGGCTCACCGTTTATTGCTGTGAATTCAAACATATAGCAGCAGTATAACGGCGACAGTGAAAGCGGTGAACATCTTCTGTGGTGGGAACAGCGTGTTACATCATTCCGCCCATTCCGCCCATTCCGCCAGGCATTCCGCCAGGCATTCCGCCAGGCATGCCGCCGCCATCTTCAGATGGTTTGTCAGCGATCATACACTCGGTGGTGAGCAGGAGGCCGGTAACAGAGGCGGCATTCTGCAGGGCTGTACGGGTAACCTTGGCAGGATCAATAACACCAGCCGCAATCAGGTCTTCGTAGATTTCAGTCTCCGCGTTGAAGCCGTGAGACCCTTTAAGCGCTTTTACCTTCTCAACGATGACAGACCCTTCGCAACCAGCGTTGGCAGCGATTTGACGTACAGGCTCTTCAATGGCGCGCATAAGGATCTTGCGACCAAGGTCCTGCTCTCCAGGAAGCTTAAGGGCAGCCAGGGCATCAAGACAACGGATATAGGCAACACCGCCGCCGGAAACGATACCTTCTTCAACCGCGGCGCGAGTCGCGTTCAAGGCATCTTCTACACGGGCCTTCTTCTCTTTCATTTCGGTTTCAGTCGCGGCGCCGACATTAATGATAGCAACGCCACCGATGAGTTTGGCAAGACGCTCTTGTAGTTTCTCTTTATCATAATCAGAGGAAGATCCCTCAGCCTGGGTACGGATCTGCTTAACACGGGCAGTAAGCTTGTCGTGATCACCGGCACCATCAATAATGGTGGTGGTGTCTTTGTCAACCACAACGCGCTTGGCAGAACCAAGGTCGTCAATGGTAACATTCTCAAGCTTGATGCCGAGATCTTCAGTGATCACAACACCGCCGGTCAGGACGGCAATATCTTCCATCATGGCCTTACGGCGATCGCCAAAGCCCGGGGCCTTAACAGCAGAAATGTTCAGGGTTCCGCGGAGCTTGTTGACAACGAGGGTCGCTAAGGCTTCGCCGTCGATGTCTTCGGCAATAATGAACAGAGGCCGACCAAGCTTGGCAACCTGCTCAAGGATGGGCAGAAGGTCTTTCATGTTGGAGATCTTCTTCTCGTTGATGAGAATCAGAGGCTCCTCGATGTTTACTTCCATCTTCTCAGCATCGGTGACAAAGTACGGAGAGAGGTAACCACGGTCAAACTGCATACCTTCAACAACGTCCAGGGTGGTATCCATTGATTTGGCTTCTTCAACAGTGATAACGCCTTCTTTGCCAACCTTGTCCATGGCTTCAGCAATAATATGACCAATGGTGGCATCGTTGTTGGCAGAAATGGTACCAACCTGAGCGATTTCTCTCTGCTCCTTGGTTGGCTTGGCGATCTTGGCCAGTTCTTCAATAACTACGGCAACCGCCTTATCGATACCGCGCTTGATTTCCATTGGGTTGGTGCCGGCGGCAACAAGCTTTGAGCCTTCGGTGTAGATGGCTTGAGCGAGGAGGGTCGCTGTTGTGGTACCGTCACCGGCAACATCAGAGGTCTTGGAAGCAACTTCCTTAACCATCTGCGCGCCCATATTTTCGAATTTAGACTCAAGTTCGATTTCTTTGGCAACCGTTACACCGTCTTTGGTGATGATTGGTGCACCAAAAGATTTCTCGATGAGAACGTTACGGCCCTTAGGTCCGAGGGTTACTTTTACTGCATTTGCAAGGGCGTTAACGCCGCTGAGGATTTGCTCGCGGGCTTTTACACCGTATTTAATTTCTTTAGCCATTGTAGTGATGTCTCCGTTTTCTCTGTAAACCCCATGGGCAGGTTAAGCTGCGTGAGCTGGGGACAGAATTTTAAAATGTAGGGTTGTGACTGATTTATGCTTCAACAACGCCGAGGATGTCGTCTTCACGCATAATGAGATACTCTTCACCGTCAATTTTTACGTCTGTTCCGCCATACTTGGAGAAAAGAACCGCATCGCCAACTTTCACTTCCAGGGCTACGCGCTCGCCTTTATCATTGAGCCTGCCAGCGCCGACTGCGATAATCTTGCCTTCGGCCGGTTTTTCTTTAGCACTATCTGGAATGATAATACCACCGGATGTGGTTGTTTCGCTTTCGATACGCTTAACAAGGATACGATCATTCAAAGGACGAATTTTCATTTACTGCCTCCAACTAAAGTTTGGGAATAGTTTTGGGGGGTTATCCCCTATGAACGTTGATCGTTTGATTGCGATGGTGATCAACGGAGTTGACAAAACAATGCAAGAGAAGGACATATTGTGCAGATCTCTCTCTTGCCTGAGCGAATACAATAGGAATGGCAGTTTCAAAAATCAAGTGAGGGATCGAAAAAAAAAGGATTTTTTTTCGATCGGCTTTAACATTCCTGTTTCCTACTTCTGTCTGATTTGGGCAATCATCCCGGTGGTGGAGAAGTCACCCACAAATTCAATCGTCTTCACCTCACCTCCGGCTGCCATTACCTCTTTTCCCCCGACAATCTGGTCAATGGGCCAGTCTGCCCCTTTGATCAGGACATCGGGCATGAGGCTTGTGATGAGGTTGAGCGGGGTGTCGTCGCCGAAAATGACGACATAGTCGACACAACCCAGGGCGGCCAGCAGCCGGGCACGGCTGTTTTCTTTGTTGACCGGGCGGTCTGGTCCCTTGATGGAGCTGATGGACAGGTCACTGTTGAGGCCGATGATGAGGCAGTCCCCCTGTCTGCGCGCCGCTTCCAGATAGGTGACATGGCCTTCATGGAGGATATCGAAACAGCCGTTGGTGAAGACCACTCTTTGCCCATTTTCTTTGACCTGCTTAATTGTGGGGATGAGCTTGTCCAGGGCGTAGACCTTGCTCTTGTCAGCCATTCGCCAGGGTCTGGCCCCCACGGTATTGAATTTGGCCTGAACTGCTGCACGGGCCTGATTGTCCATTTTGGCATATTGCAGGTCTGGCTCGTCACCACCTTCGGCAAGAATCGTTCCGTCCGGGCCAATGAGCATGGAGTGGCCCCCAAATATCGTGTTGCCTGTGATGCCGACCCGATTACAGCCAATGACATAGATCTGGTTTTCAATGGCCCTTGCCTGGAGCAGAATGCGCCAGGGATGGATTCTCGCCCTGGGCCATTGACTGCAGACGATCAGGAGTTCTGCCCCCTGCTGGGCCTGTTGTCTGGCAAGTTCCGGAAAGCGCAGGTCATAGCAGACAAGTCCTGCAAATATACCGTGTTCGGTGTTGCCGGCCTGGAGGGAGGTTGCCGGGACGAAATGGCTATCCTCATCCATGGGGCTGAAGGGATGTTGTTTGGCAAAGGTTGCCACCACCCCGGACTGGTCTACGATATATAAGGTGTTGCTGATGCCCTGACTTTCCTGGGTTGGCAGGCTTCCTGCCAAGATAATGTCGTGCTGGATACATAGGGACTGGAGTTTCTTCAGGATAGAAGGGGTCTCTGCAACCTGGGTATCAAGGATCTCGTAGTTGAATCCTCCATGCCATAATTCCGGCAGAACCAGAAGAGTTCCGCTTGGCAGGGATGAATCCTCGAGCTGCTGTTCAAGGGTCTGCAGATTCAGCGGTGGATTGTCACAGACATCCATCTGCAGAAAACCGATATGGGGGGGGAGGGTCGTCATGGTTGATTACCTGAGGGAATGGTAAAAACTATTATGTACAGTCGGATAATAATATTACCAGTAGGGTGGAATAATGTCATTTATAACTTTTTTGGGGATTAAAAGAGGAAAAGTCTTGGGGTGCTTGTGTAAATAGTCTGTGTTATCAGTAGGTTATGGCAAGACGGTCGGGGGAGTTAAAAAATAGAATACTCGTTTTTTTAAAAGGGATTATTTGCCCAGGAGGTTATCAGACCCTCTTTAAAGGTATATCTATTCGGCAGGCTATCTGCGAAGGCAAAGCTGATTTATATCTCGATCTCTTTGTCAGACATTCCTCAGCTTATAAAATCCGGGCGGATACGGATTGATGTGGCACTCTTGCTGGTGCCCCCCCCCTCTTTGACCAATATGGCTTTTGTTCTTTTTGAACCGCTCTAATAATCTGACAGAAATTGCCTTATTGTGGCAGAGGGGTATCGAAACTGAGGTCTTGGCCGTCGTTGCCCCTATTGGCGCGACGTAATCCTGTTCCCCGTTTTGAAGAGCGATTCGTGGGTCATATCAAATTGTGGTGGTCATGCTTAGTGCAGGAGTTCTTGCACATCCTTTGCCATTGTTTCATAGGGTACATAGCCGGGATATCTTTTGACGATGATGCCATTTGTATCTACAAGAAAAGACGATGGTATGGCACCCTGGGCACCAAAATCTGCGGACACATCGTTGTTGCCTAAGGCAACGGGATAATTAATCCTGATTTTCCGGGTAAACTTTTCCACCTTGTCCCTGCCGCTTGTGTCCATGGAGATGCCGATAACTGTAAAATTATTGTCCTGGTTTTCGTTTTGCAGGCGGATCAGGGAGGGAATCTCTCTGCGGCAGGGTGGGCACCAGGTGGCCCATAAATTCACCAGCAGTACCTTGCCTTGAAAGTCCTGAGCTCGAATTGTTGCTGGTGAGTCCCCAACCCCGGGAAGCTGAAATTCGGGCATTGGCGTTGCTGCCCCCCATGAGCTTGCCGCACTGAGAATCATGATGAGTAGGGGCGTTATGATCTGACCACCTAGTTTTTTATAAAATGTCTGCATGGGATTAACCTCCTTAAGTTTCATATTGCCAATCTCTTCTCTAACCAAGGCCAATGCAACTGAGACAAATCTGGCAGGCCTGTTCCAATACCCGTGCCGGTTCACCCGTTGCGACTCCGGCAGCCCAGACCACAAGCGCCGTGGCAATGACCAGTATTGGTGCTTTGCGGATCGAGTAATCCCGTTGCTTTCTTTTTCGTGTCATCACCCCTCCTCACTTTTCATTGCTGCGGCTTCGACCTTCGGTATGACCAGGGGTCTGACTCCTGCGTGTATGGGGACGCCGCCGATCTCCACTGAAATGGCATTATGCTGACAGGCTTTGCTCATACAGGCCATGCAGCTGATACATTCAGGGTCATGGGGGTTTTCATTGAACTTGACCTCCATGGGGCAGACCGCATGGCAGGCCTCACAGTTTGTACATCGCTGTTTATCCAAATGCAGCCGCACCAGCTGGACACGACTAAACAGTCCATAAAAAGCACCCAGGGGACACATGACCCGGCAAAAGGGCCGACTGCTGAGCACACTCCAGACCATAAACAGTAGAAGGACCGCCATCTTGCCGACAAAAAGCAGGCCCAGGGTCGATCTGAGGTGGGGCTGAAGAAGGAGCAGGGGCAGGCCAGCCTCCAATGTCCCCGCTGGACAGAGTAGTTTACAAAACCATGGGCCACTGCCCCCAAAGTCGTCCACCATAAAAAGAGGGAGAAGGATGACGAAAATCAGGAGTACAGCATATTTCCCGTAGTTTAACAGCTTGGGGATCTTAAACTTTGGAGAGGGGATCTTATGTATCATCTCCTGGATAAAGCCAAAGGGGCATAGCCAGCCGCAAATGAGGCGACCGAAAAGTCCACCCAGAAAGGTCATGCTGCCAATCACAGAAAGACCCAGGAAATACTGGCCATTGTCCAGGGCCAGTCGCACGCCGCCAATCAGGTTTTGCAGGGAGCCAATGGGGCAATAGGTCGTTGAGGCCGGGCAGGAGTAGCAGTTCAGTCCGGGTGAACAAATTACCTTTAAGGGGCCTTGGTAAATCCCCCGGGTAAAGGGAAAGGACCAGTTGCCATTGACCGCAAAGGCAAAGATAATCTGTACCCATTTTCTGATAACGTCCATGGCGTCCTTTCCCTTTTTGTGTGGAAAATCCTGTGGTTATCGTCGCGTTTACTGGCGCACGGCACGAACATATCCGGCCTTGCCGGTGTAATACTCTCTTGACGGACCGCATTGGTCTGAAATGGCCCAGGCGCCAATGATCCCGTCACCGTCCTTTTCTCCAGACCAGTAGTTACCTTCTCTGTCGAGGGTGATCGTGCCGTTCTGGTGCAGGTCAAAGAGGTAGTTCAGGTCATAGAGTTCATAGATGGTGGGCAAACGCCAATCATCATAGCCGCCAAGGGTTAACTGCTCGACAAAGGCCTGGGCCTCTTTATACGTCTTGAACCTTTTGCTTCTTTCCAGCTGCCACATTTGGCCACTGTCCGTATCCTGAAGGATGCCCGGAGCCGTTATTGCATACCGTGGGGTTTGCGTGGACATTCCTGCGCAGCCAATCAAGGTGACAGCGAAGGCTAATACTAAACAGGTCATTAAACTTTTCTTCATGATCACACCTCTTTCTTTGTCTTTATAGGCCGGGATTTCCCGGACCCGTCATCCGCTAAAAATGTCAAATAGCGGTTCCTAATATCTTGCCGAGCTTCTGACCTAAATCCCTTGCGACAGCAATCTTGTCCGGCTGTTTACTCAAATCAGGAATGAGGTCATCTGTAATTTTTACCCCTTCGCCGCAGAGCATGCGCACGGCCCCGGTGGAGCATGTCTCTCCCTGACCGCAGGTGAAACAGGATGCCGCCCCTTGTGCTGTCACCGTGCCGACATGATGAATCTGATAATAGGGGAGCATCTTTTCAATCATTGCTGCCGGGATCTCGGGCTCAATGCCTCCTGTACTGACGATCACCGCATGTTTTCCAGCAAGGGCGAGACCGTCACGGTGACGAAATTGGCAGAGACGTTCAAGGAAACAATGACTCAAGGCATTAAGGGCTGAGAAATAATTTGGCGCGCCAATCACAAGTCCATCGGCCGCCAAAATTTTTTCACGCAGCAACCCCATGTCATCGTTAATCTTGCAGATGTTGTCCTTGACACACGCCATACAGGCTGAACAGGGTCCAATTTGTTTTCCAGCCAACGATATAAATTCACTCTCATGACCAGCCGCTGCCAAGACGTGCTGCACCAACTGATCTGTTGTTTTTCCGCGCCTTGGACTGCCTGAAATTCCTAAAACGTTCATGTTTCCTCTCTGTACCAACCAGATGGTACAATCTAGCGGTAAAAAATTATTTGCCGAGTATGGCTTTGATGACGGCTAAGCAGTCCTCAAGGTCAGCTGGATCCTTACTTACCCGAGACATCATAATGCCCCCTTCAATGGTGGCGACGATGGCCTTTGCCAATAGGCTTGGCGAGAGATTTGTATTGAGAGAGCAATCTGGTCCGGCCAGTGACAACTGCGCGTCAATTTCACCAACCCAACGGGCAAATACTTCCTGGAGAACTGCAGCAAAACGAGGATTGCTATCACTCATCTCGAGAGCTGCATTACCGAAAAGACAGCCTCCAGCAAAAATTTGTTTTTTTTGGGCCGCAATAATGGTTTGGCAGGAATTTGCCACCTTGGCACAGGGAGAATCACCCTGCAAGGATTGAGCAAGAAACGTAAAAAATTCTTCCTTGGCATCCTCCAAAACAGCGAGGCCGATCTCCTCTTTGGAGGGGAAATGGTAGTAGAGGTTGCCTTTTTTAACCCCCGTTGCCTTGATAATGTCGTTGATTGTCGTGTTATGAAAACCATTGGCCATTAAAATGGAACGGGTCGTCTTTAAGACATGATCTTGGGTTTTTTTACTTTTTTCCGTCAGGGTCATGGGGTCTCCTGGGTAAACTGACCGTTTGGTACAAATATTAGTCGTTGCCGTTCGTTCCGTCAACAATAAATTCTATTTTAGAGTGTGTTCATAGTCTAACATGCTGAATAAACTAGATTTGTTTATGGGTGTTTTCTGGCAATCCCCCTAGGCTTAAGAAGCGAAGGGGCCATCATTCGTGGATGTTGCGTGGTGTCTCATGCGACGAGCCGCAGGTCATCAGCATATGATTTCATTGGACCCATGTAGAGATAGGAAATTGGTCAGGGGAACGCCACGGCAACCCCCCTTTGCGTTAGCACTGGATAGCGTGGCTCCGTTCGGTAGGTGGGAACCCGTCTGCCTGTTATTGAGAACGTCACTTGTTCCTTGGTTTGATCCGTGCTGTGGCCACTGCTGTGAGCGGATCAGCGGGCCAATGATGTTTGGGGTAGCGGCCCATGAGTTGTTTTTTCACCTCCTGGTAGGTGTTCTGCCAGAAGCTCGCGAGGTCACGGGTCACCTGAATCGGCCTGCTGGCCGGTGACAGGAGGTGGATGAGTACGGGAACCTGTCCGTTGAATATGCATGGCGTGGTGGTGGTTCCGAACAGCTCCTGCAGTCGTACGGCAAGAATGGGCGGCTCGCCGGGGCGGTAGGTGAGTTTGACATGGGAACCGCTTTTGACGCGGAAACGGGATGGTGCAAGTCGTTCAAGCTCCTGCTGCTCATGCCAGGCCAGACGGGAGTGGAGGATCTGCGCCAGGTTCAGCTTGTGCAGTTGTTTCAACGTGCTGATATTATTCAGATAGGGCGTGAGCCAGTCAAGATTGGTGCTTAATTCCTCATCTGAGACATCGGGCCACTGCTCTGGATCCCAGAGGTGGACTGACTGCATTCTCGCCTGGAGTTCACGACTCTTCTTCTGCCAATTGAGGCAACCAATGCCTTCCTTCTTAATGGAGGCAATGAGGCAGCGCTGAATCGCCTCGGGATCTATGTGCTGCAGGGGTTTTCTGGAAAGTTCCAGCTCCCCCAGCTTTACGGTGGAAACCGCTGTCACGCGGTCTTTATGCCAGAAGACCCGGTCTTCCTTTTTGAGCAGGTGTTGATGGTGGCGGAGAATGTCTTCTTTGGAGAGTGCGGCAGCGAGGTAAACGCGGCCCTGTCTCTTTCCCCCATCGAGATTCGCTGCCACGAGAAAATCAGCATGGTGGAGATGGTCGCCCGCACCCAGTAAAACGCCACGTCCCGAGGAGAGGATGTGCTGGTTTGCTCCCTGTTTATGCATGGCAATACGGTCAGGGTAGGCCAAGGCCAGAAGATTGCCGGCCTCTTCAAAATGACAGGCGTTGCCGTTTATGCTGAGTAGTCTTTTATATTGATTTGCTTCGCGGATAATTTTTTTGCACAGGACAGGGTCTCCTCCCCGGGCTTGCATCAGTGAAACGTTGTTTTGCTCAAAGAGGTGGAGGAGTTCCAAGCGCTCTTCAATGTCAGCACTTCTGCTATTGCCCCGCAGGAGATCCCGGTTTTGCAGGAGGGCGGCAAGGGTGCAACCCAGTGGCCCATGTCCCATCTCATGACTGCGAAGCACCATGAGGGCGAGACGCGGATGCAGGGGCAGGGAAGCAAGCCGATGCCCCAGTGGTGTGAGTCCCTTGTTCTGGTGCATAATGCCAAGCTGCAGCAGGAGTTCTGCGGCCTGCTGGATTTGGTTCTGTCGAGGGGGGTCAATCCAGGTGAGGTCAAGTGGGTCGGCCACCCCCCATTCCAAGGTCTCAAGCAGCAGGGGGGCAAGATCCGCATTGCGGATTTCAGGGGGCGTGAACTCGGCTCGCGAGTGATGCTCGCCCGTGGTCCAGAGGCGGTAGCAGATTCCAGGACCCAGCCTCCCTGCGCGTCCGGCCCGTTGCCGGGCCGAGGCCTTGGAAATCGCCACGGTGCAGAGCGTGGTGAGTCCTGTCCCGCTGGAGAAATGCGGTGTCTTCATCACCCCTGTATCAATAACAATGGTTACACCTTCAATGGTAAGACTTGTTTCAGCAATGGGCGTGGCGAGAATGACCCGCCTTCTATCTGAGGGGTGGAAAACCCGGTCCTGCTCGGCTTGCGATAGGTTGCCGTAGAGGGGGAGGCAGAGGCAGTCTCCCTGTATCTGCGAGGCCACGCTCTTGATCTCCCCTGCTCCAGGCAGAAAGACCAGAATGTCGCCCTCCTGCTCTGCCAAGGCGCGGTGGATGGCCTGTACGGTGCGTGGAACCAGATAGCTATTGGGTGGGCGGGAGAGGTAGTGGGTTGTGACGGGATAACAGCGCCCTTCACCGCTGACAACAGGGGCGTCTGCAAAGACCCGGCTGATCCGTCCATTGTCCATGGTGGCGGACATGAGCATTATTTTAAGATCCGGACGTAGTGTCTGGACATCGCGGCAGAGGGCAAGACCGAGGTCGGCCGCCAAGGTGCGTTCGTGGAATTCGTCAAAAATCACCAGCCCGACCCCTGTGAGTTCCGGGTCGTTCTGGATCCTGCGGATGAGGATGCCTTCGGTCACCACCTCGATTCTGGTGTGGGCGCTGATCTTTTTGTCAAAGCGGATATGATATCCCACCAGACTGCCGATGGTGGCGTGGCAGATCTCACTCATGCGTTTAGCGGCCATCCGGACAGCAAGCCTCCGCGGTTCGAGAACAATAATTTTTTGGCCGTTAAGCCATGGTTCATCCAGCAGGGCCAGGGGCACGACGGTGGTTTTGCCTGATCCCGGTTCCGCCGCAAGGATCATGATATTGTGCTGTGCACACTCCTGTTTGAGCTGGTCCAGTACGGTTTGAATAGGGAGATTGGGGAGGTCAAATTGCATCCCTTGTCCATACCATTGGTTTTTGTTGTTCTCAAGTAATCCTTTGTTTCCCTGTGTTTTTTTGATAATATCTAGGATTGAAGGCGGAAATAAGCGGTATTTCAGGATGTTATGGCTTTCTGTGATGTCTTGACTTTGGCGTGGCGCTGGGGTATTGTCGGGCCTTTTGTCATTAAATGTGCAGGACATAGAGGATTATATATGCCTATTATTCAGGAGTTATTTGGCAAGTCGCCCATTGGTCATTTGATGGAGCATGCCCTGAAGGTGCATGAGTGCGTTGAGCAGGTGAGGCCGCTCCTCAATGCACTTATTGCTGAAGACTATGAGCTGATTCATACGTTGCAGGATAAGGTTTCCAGGATTGAGTATGAGGCGGATCTCTTAAAGCATGATATTCGTGACCATCTGCCCCGGCGTTTTTTTCTGCCGGTGAAACGGGAAGAGCTTGACGGCTTTCTGCAATGCCAGGAGAAAATGGCGGATTATGCTGAGGATTTCTCCGTTATCCTGATGATCCGTAAAACCCATCTTCATCCTGCCCTGCATGCGGATTTCCTGGCCTTTCTAGAGCAGGTCTTTCAGGTGAGTGGAACCTTGCTCACTGCTGCAGTGGAGTTTCGCAACCTGGCTGAGGTGTCTTTTTCCGGGGCTGAGGCACGCATGGTTCTTGACCTTATCAAGAATCTTGGTCAGGAAGAGTGGAAGGCGGATCGTCTTGCCCGGGAATTGTCCATCAAGATGTATAAGCTTGAGGATGAGATCGGCCCCATATCCATCATGTTTTATGAGAAGCTGCTGTTGAAATTATCCGCCATTGCCAATGAGGCAGAAAACGCGGGAGATTTTCTGCGGGCGATGATTGATCAATAGGGTCTTCGGTAGTTTTTCTGGACTGAAATAGAGTTAATGGGAGTGGGAACTCACCTGGAAAAGGTGGTTTTCTAAGGAAAGAGACGAATGGAAATTACAACTTATATTATTATCTTAACAGCCGTGATCGGCCTGTATATGGCGTGGAATATCGGTGCCAATGATGTGGCGAATTCCATGGCGGATGCAGTTGGTTCAAAGGCGGTGTCTATTAAACAGGCCGTTATTTTGGCCGGCATCTGTGAGTTTGCCGGGGCGGTGCTGGTCGGCTCCCATGTAACGAAAACGGTGCGCAAGGGGATTGTCGATCCCCTTGCCATTGCTGCCATTCCGGGGCTTCAGGATGGTGAGGCTGCAGCATTGATGGTCCTCGGCATGACGGCGGCCTTGCTCTGTGCAGCCATCTGGCTGAATGTGGCGTCTATTTTCGGCATGCCGGTTTCCACCACCCACTCCATTGTCGGTGCAGTGGCGGGTTTCGGGATTGTTGCGGCAGGTGTTGGTTCTGTAAACTGGGGCAAGATGTCGCAGATTGTGGCGTCCTGGTTTATTTCACCCCTGGCCGGCGGCTTAATGGCCTTTTTCCTGTTTAAATTTATAACGAAGAATATCCTGGGACGAACGCGACCGGCGCGGGCAGCCATGATCTACACGCCCTATATTGTCTTTCTTCTTGTTCTTGTCGTGTGTATGGCCACGATTTATAAGGGTCTGAAGCATGTTACGGGTAACATGCCCTGGCTCACAGATGATGTCTCGTTGTTTCTCTCCATCGGTCTTGCCGTTCTTGGTGCCCTTCTCGCCAAGTTTTATTGTCGGTATAAGTTGCAGGATAAACAGGAGCTGTCCATTGCCAAGCAGCTTGATGCGGTGGAGAATGTCTTTGTTCCCCTGGTTATCATCTCATCCTGTGCCGTGGCCTTTGCCCATGGTGCCAATGATGTGGCCAATGCCATTGGCCCCTTTGCCGCTGTTGTCCATATTCTTCAGACAGGTGATATCGGTATGGAGGTCGGCGTGCCCTTCTGGATCCTCTGTCTGGGCGGTGGTGGTATTGTTCTCGGCCTTGCCACCTATGGTCACCGGGTGATGACCACTGTCGGCACCAAAATTACCGAAATTACACCCTCCCGGGGAGTGGCAGCTGATATTGCCGCCACGGCAACGGTGTTGATCTGTACCCGAATGTCTCTGCCTGTTTCCACCACCCATACCCTGGTCGGTGCCATTATGGGCATTGGTTTGGCCCGTGGTCTTGGGGGCATTGACCGTGATGTTGCAAAATCCATCTTCGGCTCCTGGTTTATCACCGTGCCCATCGCCGCTGTTTTATCCATGATTCTTTTTGTGATCGGCCGGGCCCTGTTTCTTGAGCCGTTGATCCGGGTTATCGCGGGATAAATTTTCGGATGACCGTCAATAAAAAAAGGGTTGTGGTCCATTGGACCACAACCCTTTTTTTATACGTACAGCCAACCGGTTACCAGTTTTCAGCCAGAAGTTCAAAATGCGCCTGGGGATGGATACAGGCGGGGCATTCCTCGGGGGCTTCGGTACCTTCTTCGAGATAACCACAATTACGGCAGCGCCAGGTTACGGACCCATTTTTTTTGAAGACGTTTCCGGCCTCAAGGTTGTCGGCCAGGTCCTTATACCGTTTGCCGTGTTGTTTTTCGGCAACGGCAATGGCCGTAAATGCCTCAGCAATCAGCTCAAGCCCCTCTTCCGTGGCGATTTTGGCAAAGCCTGGATACATCTCTGACCATTCATGCTCTTCGCCTGCTGCGGCCGCGCGCAGGTTTTCAAGGGTTGAGCCGATGGTTCCCGCGGGGAAGGTTGCCGTGATGGTGAGTTCTCCTCCTTCCAGAAACTTGAATAACCGTTTGGCATGTTCCTTTTCCTGATCAGCTGTCTCGCTGAAGATGGCTGAGATCTGCTCAAGTCCTTCTTTCTTGGCCTTGCCGGCAAAATAGGTGTAGCGATTTCTGGCCTGTGATTCTCCGGCAAAGGAGATGAGCAAGTTTTTTTCGGTTTGGGTTCCCTTGATTGATTGGTCCATCGTGTTTCTCCTCACTCTTGATATTAGGTGTAGATATGCCCGCTTTTTTCTCGAATGACTTCGCCGATGATGATCGGTTCATATTCGTAGCTGCTGTCTTTTATCTGCTCTATTATTTTTACACTATTCTCTCTTGAAGCGGCAATAAGTAATCCGCCTGAGGTTTGCGGGTCGGCAATGATGAACCGCATGGCGTCCCTGGCGTCCAGCGTTGATGACAGAAACCGGGCGTAGAACTTCAGGTTTTTATGGCCGCCTTCAGGGATAATCCCCATATCGGCAAACTCGCGGGTTCGGTGCAACAGGGGAAGTTTGTTGAGGTCGATTTTCATGCCTACGCCGCTTGCTGCGGCCATTTCATGGAGATGTCCCAACAGGCCAAAGCCTGTAATGTCCGTGGCGCCATGGGCCAACCCCTGCATGGCCTCCCCTGGTATCTTGTTGAGGGTGGCCATGCAGCGGCTGATATTGTTTTCAAGACTGGTATCGGCGAGATCTCCCTTGATGGCGGTGGAGAGGATGCCCGTGCCCAGCGGTTTGGTGAGGATGAGTAGGTCCCCGACCTGTGCCCCTGAGTTGAGCAGGACATGATCCGGATGAACCGTGCCGGTGACGGAAAGGCCGTACTTGGTTTCGTCATCCTCAACGGAATGACCGCCCACCAGCAGCGCACCTGCCTCCTGGATCTTGCTCAGGCCGCCGGCCAGTATCTCTCTGAGTATTGACGCATCCATGGAGTTGATCGGGAAGCAGACAATGTTCATGGCAAGCAGTGGTTTGCCCCCCATGGCATAGACATCACTGAGGGAGTTGGCCGCGGCAATCTGCCCGAAGAGATACGGATCATCGACAATGGGGGTGAAAAAATCCAGGGTCTGAATGAGGGCAGTGTCGTCATTTAAACGATAGACCCCGGCATCATCATAACCGTCGGCACCGACAATGAGATTCGGATCCGTGGGCAGGGTTAAGCCGCAGAGTATATTGTCCAGGTCCCCTGGACTAATTTTGGCTGCTCAGCCCGAGGCTTTAACAGTTTGGGTCAGTTTTATGGTCATTTGAGAAAAGGGTGAAAGGGTGAAAGGGGAAAGGGTTCGGTGGAAAAGCCAAGTGTTACGTTATAAATTCGTCTTCGCCTTTCTGATCACGATTAAGCAGGGCTTCAATCGCCTCGGAGCAGGGTTTGTCTTCATAGAGGACCTGGTACATCTGTTCGAGAATGGGCATGTCCACCCCTTCGCGTTGGGCGAGATGCCAGGCTGATTTTGTCGTTTTCACCCCTTCGGCCACCATCTCCATTTCAGCAAGGATGGCCGGAAGCGTCATGCCTTGGCCGAGTTTCACCCCAACGGTGCGGTTTCGGGACAGGTCGCCGGTGCAGGTGAGAACCAGATCGCCAAGGCCGCTAAGCCCGGAAAAGGTGAGGGGTGACGCCCCCATCTTGACGCCGAGCCGGGTAATTTCAGTGAGCCCGCGGGTAATGAGGGCGGCGCGGGTATTGGTGCCAAGGCCTGCACCGTCACAGATCCCGGCGGCAATGGCAATGGGGTTCTTTAATGCCCCGCCAAGTTCAAGGCCGATGAGGTCTGTGGAGGTGTACACCCGGAAACGATCGGTAAAAAATAGATTCTGGACAAATTCGGCAACCTCACTGGTGTCAGCCGCCACAGTGACGGCAGTGGGGATGCGCTGGGCAACTTCCTTTGCAAAACTTGGGCCTGAGAGTACGCCGATGTGGCCCTGCACGTTGGCTTGGTGCAGCTCTTCCGTGAGAAGCTGGGTCATGGTGAACAGGGAGTTGTTTTCAATCCCCTTGGTGGCCGAGATGATAATGGCCCCGTCCTTTAGCAACGGCGCAATCTGTTTAAATACCCCACGGGTGACATGGGAGGGTACGGCCATGATGATGGTGGTACAGCCTGCAACCGCTGCCGGCAGATCAGCGGTTGCCGTAAGGTTCTGAGCCAAAGGAAAACCGGGCAGATATTTATTATTTTCCCGGCTGGACTCAATCCCACTCATGTGGGCAGGGTTATGGCCCCATAACCAGACCCGGTGGCCCTTGTCGCTTAATACCTTGGCAAGAGCGGTACCCCAGCTCCCCGCTCCGATCACGGCTATGTCGTGTATTTCAGTCATCATAGGAGAAACTGTACTGTATTTACCAGCTAGTGTTAAGGACAAAAATGTCGTGCTGGCCTACTCTTCATGGTAAAAGCAGTTTGTTGTTATATAAAAAAACATGCCTGCTGACTGAGGAAAAATAATGGTACTCCCTTCCTGTGAACTTCTTGCCCCGGCTGGAAGTCTTGAAAAACTCAAAACCGCCATCCATTACGGGGCTGATGCCGTCTATCTTGGCGGAAAACAATTTGGCCTGCGGGCCAAGGCCGCTAATTTTGAATTGGCTGAGATTCGTGAGGCGGTTCTCTTTGCCCATGCCCGGAATGTGCGCGTCTTTGTCACGGTTAATATCATGGCCCATAATAGGGATCTGGATGCTTTGCCGGATTATTTGACCAGTCTTGATGCGGCTGGGGTGGATGGTCTTATTATTTCCGACCCGGGTATCTTTCGCATGGTCCAAAAGATTGTCCCTGAACTCAATATTCATATCTCCACCCAAGCCAATATAACCAACTCCGAAGCCGCTTTATTCTGGCAGGACATGGGGGCAACACGGGTCAACCTCGCCCGGGAGTTGTCCTTTGCCGAGATGTGTGAGGTGAAGGATGCAGTGGCTCTGAAGGTTGAGGTGTTTGTCCATGGGGCCTTATGTATTTCCTATTCCGGCCGCTGCATGCTGAGTCATTACCTCACGGGCCGTGACGCCAACAAGGGGGCCTGCGCCCATCCCTGCCGCTATAAATATCGCTTGGAAGAGGAGAAAAGGCCGGGGGAATATTTTCCAGTGGAGGAGGATGAGCGCGGGGTCTATATCTTTAATTCCAAGGACCTCTGTCTGGTGAACCGTTTGCCGGAAATGGTTAAGGCCGGTATTGATTCCATCAAGCTTGAGGGGCGGATGAAGGGTATTTATTATGCCGGTGGAATAGTGCGGATTTACCGTGCCGCATTGGATTTTGTGCATGCGCAGATGGCTGCAGGGGTCGCGGAGATTATTTTACCCCCAGAATTTATGGATGAGATTATGAAGCTCGGTTCCCGCGGCTATTCCGAGAATTTCTTTGACGGCAGCGTGGGTTCAGCAGATATGCTGTATACGGGCCCCAGGGTGACCCAGGAATATGTCCCTGCCGCAATCGTCAGAAAGGTGGCTGACCCTGTGGTCATTGAGGTGCGCAATGTTATTCGTCCCGGAGATCAGCTGGAGTACATGGGGCCGGGCCTTGAAAACATTGTTTTTACTGTGGATGAAGTACAGTCCCTTGAGGGGAATGTCCTGCATCAGGCCAATCCCAATATGCAGGTCTTTCTGAAGACTTCAGCAGATATTACCTGGCATGAGCATGGCTTGATTCGGCGGGTGCAGGTGTCAGGGGCCGTTAATAAATAATTTGACCAGGTAAGGTAAAATGAGAAGGCTGATTCTCTCAACGAGCTATGATATACATCATGCTCAACGATAAACGCAGTCATTATGCTGCAAAAAAAGGAGAATCAGCCCATGTATAAT
>JAQIBE010000273.1 GCA_027859235.1 Desulfobulbaceae bacterium | reverse complement strand
CTCGCAGAAGGAGCAAGCCATGCCGAACTTTCAGTCAATATACGTGTGGCTTTGAGGGTCATCAGCTCCGGATCACCGGGGCCAACGCCAACCACATAAAATGTTCCTGTCATTTTTTTTATTAGACCATGAGAACGTTAGATGGGGAGGTTCAACCGCAAACCCCTATCCCCTAACTCCATCTCAGCCCACCTTGCCTCCGGCTATAATTGTTATCGGGTTAAACAACACAGCAACGCCGTCCTGCCCCGTTCTTGATACAGTTATACAACTAGTCTCCACCTGCAGCCCCTGTTCCGCCATGAGTTTCGGTGTTTCT
Source organism: Desulfobulbaceae bacterium (assembly GCA_027859235.1). GTDB lineage: Bacteria > Desulfobacterota > Desulfobulbia > Desulfobulbales > SURF-16 > JAJRUT01. The sequence continues at coordinate 20,818 of JAQIBE010000273.1, read as the reverse complement.
TCAATTGTTTGCTCAATAACGCCATTGGCCACAAGCAATCCGGACTGGGGTAGACGGCGGGCAACGGCCTGAATGATGTCTGGTAACTGCCCGCCATTGCCGCCAATAAAAACACGCTGGGGAGTGGGCAGGTGTTCTAATACATCCATGGCAAGTCCTGCAACAGGAATGACGTTATAACAGCCAAACCGGCGGATATTGGCCTTAATATTAGCCAGCTCCTCCTCCTTCCGCTCAATGGCATAAATAACCAGTTCGGGGTTCAGCCGCGCCGCTTCAATGGAAACCGAACCGGAGCCGGCCCCGATATCCCAGAACACCCCTTGACGGGGGAGGCATAAACGATGCAGGGTGGCCGCCCGAACCTCGTCCTTGGTGATCAGCCCACGGCTATGGACGATTTCCTGCTCAGTTAAACCAAGGATGGTGGTTTGCTCAGGAACAGGACACAGCAGACACATGACATTCAAGTCAGTAAAATCATGATCCGCTGTCTCCTGCAGAGTACCGCTAAAAAGCGTTTCCTCTTCACCACCAATATTTTCCGCAACCATGATGCGGCATTGTGCAAGCAGGTAGTCGTCCTCAATGAGCTGCAGATAGGTGATGAGATCCCGCGCCAGGACGTCCGGGGCATTCGCCGGGTCGGTGAACATGAAACTTTTAGGATGGGCCAGGAGCAATCCTGCCACATGCTTATGACTGCGGCCATGCAGGGACAGGAGCATGGCATCATCCCACGGCACCTTAAAACGACAGGCAGCATCCTGCATGGATGAGAGGGTGGGATGAATCTCCACCAGATCGTGGCTAAAATGATCAAGCAGACGCCGACCGATGCCGTAGAACAGCGGGTCACCACTGGCGAGCACCGCCACATCACCAACCTCCAGGGACTGTTCAATGACAGGGATGGCCTTGGCAAGGGGCGTAATACCAACGGTGGGAATGGTACAATGACCAAACAAGGCAAGCAGACGCTCACCACCGACAATAAGGGCAGACTGACCAAGGAGTTCCCGCTGGGCCAGGGTAAGACCATGGGGGCTTACGCCTATGATATGTATTTTTGCTGTCATTTCTTAACCTTCAATCCTCTCTTTATGCCCGCGCAACCACATGGGCCGAGCTGTCCACCAGATACACACTAACCTTAAGACCTGAAACATCCTCTGCATATTCACGCGCCTTCACACAGACGGCCTTAATAATATCCTGCCGCCCGGCGTTACGAAGATGTTCAGACATCTCCCGCGCCGTGTTGGAGTTTTTTATCTTCGTAAGTAACGGGCCGTCTGCCCCGAGGCTTGCCAGTAGATGCGCCGCATCAACCATCTCCAATGCCCCATTACGGACATGGGTCTGCGGAACCCGCAAGGCCGCCTTGGTAATCTTGGCCCACATACCTGCCAGATGCACCCGCCTAAATCCCTGCTGCGCCGCCTCCTGCAGGGAAAACTCGAGATAATCACCCATCATGGCATACGCCTCTTCAGGGAGATCAAGCTGGGACTGAGCACCACGTTCAGACGTCCGTCCGGTAGACAACACCACATCAACAAGCCCTGCCTCCCGCGCCACGGACATGGAGGCTGAGATCGTCGCGGTCCAGGCAGCAGCGGAAACAGGGCGGACAATGCCTGTGGTGCCAAGGATGGACAAGCCGCCGCGGATACCAAGCCTCTTATTCAGCGTCTTTTCAGCCAAGAGTTCACCGTTAACCACGGAAATCTCTACAAGCAGCCGCTTAGCAGCTTCAACCTCCTGCACCGCCTGCACGATCATCTGGCGCGGCACCGGATTAATCGCCGGTTCACCCACCTGAACCGCCAGACCAGGCTTGGTGACACGGCCAACACCAGCACCACCAGTGAGCATAATATTGCCGGCAGCCACCTGCAGATCAGGGACTAACTGCCCCGCATGAGAACTGACCCTTGCCCGAATTTCAGCGCCATTGGTCACATCCGGGTCATCACCCGCATCTTTGATAATGGCTGCCACCACCCCCTCGCCATCATACTGACAGGAATGAACCATGAACCCATGCCTGGTGCCATCGGGGAAAGGGATCTCAACCGTTCCACCCGTTTCCCCGCGAAGCAGGAAAAGGGCTGCCGCCTTGGCCGCTGCTGCAGCACAGGCTCCGGTTGTATAGCCGCTACGTAATCGTTTTGTCATTGTTTTTTTAGGTCGGCGCTCGCGCACCTGTTTAGACTGTAGGTGTTTAGTCTTTTAGAGGTTTAGCCCTACTTCCTATTTTAATTTATCACTAAAGTTTAAAAATCCGGCCCTAATAGTCTAAACCCTAACTACCTAAACCGCTAAGCGAATCAAGGCATTGACAATGGCTGCGGCCACCGGGCTGCCGCCCTTCCGCCCCAGACTGGTGATAAAGGGGTACTCCTTCTCAGCAAGCAGCCCCTTGGATTCGGCGGCATTGACAAAACCAACCGGTACGCCAATCACCACCGGCCGTTGTTCAGGGGGCATACCCGCCAAACAGTCCATGGCCTTGAGCAGGGCAGTGGGGGCATTGCCGATCGCCACGATACCGGCATGACCAATACCCCGTTCAATGGCAATTTCAGACCGGGTCTTACCCTGTTCCTTAGCCAAACGCGCCACCTCTTCATCAGCCACAAGACAACGCACCGTCCCGCCAAACTGAGCCAGCATCGCTTTCGAAACACCGGCCGCCACCATATTGACATCAGTGAGAATATCTTTACCCGCCTGAATCGCCTCAATAGCCCTGCGAATACCCTGCGGGTGAAAGCGCATATTCTCAGCAAAGGAAAAATCACCCGTGGCATGGATCACCCGCTGTACCACCTTGAAGGTTGCAGGGTCAAAATCATGGGGACCAAGCTCCTCTTCAATAATACGAAAGGACTCAGCTTCAATCTCGGTTGGACCTATTTTCTGTATCGTTATCGTCATTTTTCCACCATTTTTTAACCACGGATAAACACAGATAGACACGGATGTTTATCCTATCCGTTATTTTTCTAGATCCGTGTCTATCCGTGTTCATCTGTGGTTCTTACATTTACCAATAAATTCAGCTACAGCTTCGGGATTAAAACCAAAATGCAGATGCATATATCCCCCTAAAACATTCTTATGGCAATACCCTTCTTCTGTACCATTATTCACCCCATATATTTTTTCAGGAGCGATAGCGCCGGGAGCGATAGCGGTGGGAGCGACAGCGGTAACGGTTGAGTAATGAAACTCATGCCCCCGCATGATCGTGCCTGCCGGGCCGAACAGACCGTCAACCTTGAGACAGATCTCCCGGTAGCCAAGACTGGCCCGGCTATTCTGCATCCGCGCCTGCAAGGGGAACACCCCGGCCATGGGATGAAACTGGGCATCATGATCGACAATCCCCTGGCTCAAATACATGAAACCGCCGCATTCAGCGTAGATAATCCCGTCTTGCTCTGCCCAGCTTTTGATTGCCGTGCGCATCGGTCTATTCTCACTCAACTCCTCCGCATGCAACTCTGGATACCCGCCACCCAGATAGATTCCCTGAATATCAGGAGGGAGGCCGCCATCCTCCAGGGGGGAAAAGAACACCAGCTCTGCCCCGGCACGCTCCAGCAAATCAAGATTATCCTCATAATAAAAACAAAAGGCCCGGTCACGGGCCACCGCAATACGTACAAGCGGTGGTTTAACAGCAGGCAAACCTACTGCTTTACCACTGGTAATCGTGGCCATTTCCAGCAAACGCTCAAGATCAACATGTTCCGCAATGGTCTCAGCAAGCTCTGCAATAGCCTCCGAACTGATCGGTTCCTCAGCCCCCATGTGCAGACCAAGATGCCGTTCCGGCATCCCAAAGGCCACATTGCGGGGCAGGTGGCCGAGGATCTCCGCCTGACAATGTTCCTTGATGGCATCGGTCACCAGCTGCAGATGGCGCGGACTTGCCACCCGATTGAGAATAACACCCAGCAGGGACACCTTGGGGTTCAAGGACTCGAATCCCTTCACCACCGCGGCCGCACTCTCCGCCTGGGAGCGCACATCAAGCACCAGCACCACCGGCACATCAAGCTGCTCAGCAAGCGATGAACTGGAGGAATCACCCCCGTCATACATACCCATCACCCCTTCAATCACGCTGATATCAGCGTTGACACTATGGCGTCCAAAGGTCTGGCGGGTGAAGCTCTCCCCTGCCATCCACAGATCAAGATTGCGCGACACCACACCCGTCACCAGCTCATGCAGGCTGGGATCAATGAAGTCCGGGCCGCATTTAAAGGGCTGAACCTTATACCCCATGCGCGCCAGGGCCGCCATGATACCCAGGGTGACCGTTGTTTTGCCGGAACCGGATTGGGTGCCGGCTATGATGATTGCCCTGGTCATTGTTTTGAACCAGTAATGGACACCGGTAAGCAACCACAGATGAACACAGATAAACACGGATTAAGTCGAGAAAAGATACTCATCTTTATTGATTTCATAACACCACGCGCTTCCACTGTAATTTTGCATACTTAAAATTAAGGATTAAACCGACCTGCAGTTTTGAAATTTTAAGATAATTCAACATCTGGCCAATATCATGGTCACTTATTCTCTCGACCGTTTTTAAATCTACAATTATTTGATCAAAAACTATTAAATCAGGAACGTACTCCCCAACTTTCTTACCTTTATAAACAACAGGATATCGAGGCTGTTGCTTAAAAGACAAATTTCGTAAGCCAAGCTCCACGGTTAAAGCATTCTCATAAGGTTTTTCCAACAAACCATGCCCTAAGGTATTTAAAACCTCCATAGAGCAACCAATAATTTGCTGTGTTTCCAGCTCAAAAACCAATCCGTGTTTATCTGTGTCCATCAGTGGTTCTCACCATACAACACCTCATGGATCTGCTGCACCCCTTGGAGGATGCGTAATGTCGGCCTGGAGACGAGGGATTCCTCCACAAGAAACACCTTGCCTTCGCGCACCGCCTTAATGGCCATGAACCCTGGTTCTGCATCTATTATCTCCCGGGTTACAGGATTCATGCGTCCCTGCTGGGAGATGAAGACATCAATATCCTCGGCCTTCGCCAGAATTTTCTCTTTACCGTAGGCTGCAATATTTGTTTTGCGCATCTGGCTGGCGTCACGGGCAATATTAATCCCTCCAGCCTGTTCCAGTACAAAAATAGCAATGGACTGGGGGGCAAAGGTCTTCATCTTTTTATGGATGGCTGCAAAATAGACCTGTGGTCGTTTTTCCTCAGGGATCAGCCGGACCTGCTCGGCCATGTGGCTTAAACCCTGCGCAAAAGAGACAATCATGGCCTCGCCATTCTCCTCGCGCCCGGTTAAGCGTGCCAATTCCCGCCAATAATCATAAATCCCTCCCACCGATGTGGGCTGCAGGGACACCACCCTAATTCCAGCCTGACGAAGTTTTCCCAGGAGCTGGGGGTAGGAGCGTTCAATCATGGGCCGCACCAGAACCAGATCTGGCCGGGCCGCAATGAATTTCTCGGGATCTTCCCGGTAGGAGAAACAGGGTTTGTCTAATATCTCCGCAGGATAATCATCCGAGGTTGAGATGCCGATGAGCTGATCCTGGGCACCGAGACTCACCAGATTTTCCGTATGGGCTGAGTATAGGGAGATGATGCGGGTATAGACTGGGGTACCGTCACCAGCACGCGCCTCACCCAGCCCGCAAAGAAACAGTACGCATAAAACAAGAGCGCACACCTGCCCCCCTAACCCCTCACGCCTAACGCCTAACGCTAAAACACTCATGGCCAATACCTGTACGCCACCTGCTGTGTCTGACTAAATGGATCAAACCGCACTTCACTTTCCACCCCGAACACCTCAGATATGGTTGCCGAGGTCATGACATCAGCAACCGCACCGCTCTTTAATATCTGCCCCTCCTGCATGAACAAAATTTCATCACAATAGGCCGCAGCCAGATTGAGATTATGGATCACGGCAATCACGGTGCGCCCCTCTTCCTGCACCAGATTCCGCACCTCATTAAAGATCTGCAGGGTATACCGGACATCCAGACTGGCAGTGGCCTCATCAAAAATGAGTATCGGCGTATCCTGGGCCAGGGCCCGGGCCACCACCACCCGTTGTTTTTCACCGCCGGAGAGTTCCGTTACATAACGTTGCGCAAAACGGCTAATGCCGATGGTTGCCATGGCCTTAGCCACCAGGGCAAGATCCTTAGCTCCTGGGGAGCCAAAACGCGGAATATAGGGATGACGCCCCATGAGCACCACCTCTTCCACCGTATAATCAAAGCCAATATTAAAATCCTGGGGCACCAGCGCCACCTGCCGGGCCAGCTCTCTTTTGCTATACTCTCCCAAGGGTCGGCCTTTAAACAAAAGGGCGCCAGCACCAGGTTCCCTACTGCCGACCAGAAGATCAAGCAGGGTCGTTTTACCACAGCCGTTGGGGCCGACAAGGCCGTAGAATTTACCCGGAGCGAGACTGATATTCACATCCTGCAAGGCCGGGATGTCGCCATAAGCATAGCTGACATTAGCTAACGTGTAGGCATTTGTTATATTTTGGCTTGATTTGACCACGTTGAGAGATTGTTTCCTTTTTATTAATGAACGTTCAGTCATCACCGTCCCCGCCGTTGTCTGCGTCTGAAAATCACACAGAAGAAGGGGCCGCCAATGAGCGCGGTCAGCACACCGATGGGCACCTCGGCCGGCAGCACCGCCCGGGTTACCGTGTCGGCCATGAGGAGCAGACAGGCCCCTGCGAAAACAGAGACAGGGATGAGCTTCCGGTTATCCGGCCCCACCACAAAGCGCATGAGATGGGGGACAATGAGGCCGATGAAACCGATAATCCCTGAAACAGCCACACAGATAGCTGCTACCAAGGAGGCAGTCAGCAACAAGACCTTACGGGTGCGAGCGGTTTCCACCCCGAGGGAATCCGCAGAACGCCCGCCGAGGGACATGATATTAAGATCCCGTCCATAATAAAACGTGATGCCAAGCCCGACCACCAGAGCCGCCGCCACAAGGGCCACATCAAGCCAGCTCCGTGAGGCGAAACTCCCCATGAGCCAGAAGATAATCACCGCCACCTGCTCGTCTGCCAGGTACTTTATAAAACTGATGCCCGCCGATAAAATTGCCCCGACAATCACCCCTGAAAGGATCAGGGTATTGGCGGAAATCTGACCATTAAAACTGGAGAGATGGAGGACGATAAAAAGCGTTGCCACCGCACCGACAAAGGCAAAGAGCGGCACCGAAACATAGCCCGGCAGGATGAGATTGGCCAGGAGCGCCAGGGAGGCACCAAAGGCTGCACCTGATGAAACCCCCAGGGTGTACGGATCAGCCAGGGGGTTCAGCAAGATCCCCTGATACACCACACCGCTCAGGGCAAGACCGCCGCCCACCAGCGTCGCCGTGAGAATACGGGGCAGACGCACGTCCATCACCACAAAGGGTATGGCCTGGTCAATACCGGCCAGCACCGTCTCATTCCCGCTCAGGTGCGCCCATATAACCCTGACGATATCCTCCGAAGAAATCTGCATATAACCCATGGTGGCCGAGACCAAAATGGCTGAGCAGGTGGCTAATGCGAGAGCTGCAAGGAGTAGCGAATAAGTCTTCTTAGTCATTTAGGTGGATAGTCTGTAGACTGATTAGTTCTTCTAAGAGAGCGGATTAAAGCCCCCAGCACCTTTTCTGTTTCTACAAGTTTTGATTCACAGTCCATCAAGTTATTCTCAGAGACATACCCTAAGCAGTTGCAACAAATAACATGGTAAACGAGATGTCCATAGCTGCATAAGGGGCCGTAGAAATTGATATAACGGAGTCTGCGCTTTACCTGGTCAGCATTCTTAACGGCCCCTAACCTTTGTGACAAACTAAACTGATAATGCAACTCTCTCAGTGAAGCAAAAGCAATATCCAGAAAACGAAGGAATTCAGCCTGACTTTCACGAGCACAGCCTTCCACAATATTTGAAGGAACTGAAACAGCAGCTCTTCTCATTTGTGACGTTAAACCATACATTTCTTGTTTTGGAAAATTTGCAGTCTGCTTATACGTAAGAATTGCAACGTCATCAGCCAACTCAAACGCCCTGAGTTTCTTATGATTTCTCAAACAGCACCCCTAAAGACTAATCAGTCTACAGACTAACCCACCTAGAAAAAATAATAATAGGCATAGCCAACAATAATAATAGTAGTAGCCCGCGTCACCTGACTCACCCCAACCAGTTCCGTGGCCAGCCGCAGGTTGAATATCCCCACATAATAGGGGAACTGGTGGCGCATGGCACGGATGGGGGCCGACAAGATATTACCCACCAGAAGCGCCAATACCACCTCGCGGTAGCCCAGGGAATTATCGGCAAGCAGAACCGAGGCCGCGGCAAGGCCTGCGGAAAACTCAGCCGTCACATGCAGGATAACAATGGACAACGACTGGGGATCAAGCCAGCTGAACATGAAACTCCCGGCCGTATATGCCTCCACCTTCTGGAAAACAGAGTAACGGGACAATATAAAGAAAACAATATACACGGGGAGCAAAAATTTCAAAATCCCCGGAATACGTTTCTTGAGCCGCTTTAAACTCTTGTGCCAGGCCTGACGCAGACTGACATTATCCCGCTGCTCTATGATAATTTCAGCCGAACCGCCCTGAAGCAATAGGCGGGCCACCACCACCACCACCAGGGTCTGGAGTAATGCCGCGCTGAAGGTGATGCCCACATAGATAAAGGCCGCGCCATGAATGAACGGCGCCGTCAGAAAGAAGACCGTGGGCAGGTGGAGAAAAAAGCGGGGCAGTGAATTAAACAAATTAGCCAGCACCAGCTCTTTCTTGTCGATTTTTCCCGTCTCATACGCCTCGGCGAGCATGGTATTGGCCGATACCCCTGAGAAAAAGGCCATGGAAAAGCTGGCGCCGGTCAGCGGGGACAGCCTGCCTAAACGAATCAGGGGCCGGGCCAGAATTGCCATGCGGTTGGTCCAGTTCAACGATTCAATGACATTGGCCACCACCAACCCCACTGAGATAAACAGCAGGATGCGCACGAGCGGCCAGATTACCTGGGACCAGAGCTGGATGAGAAGTTCAGGGTTCATAGTTTTCCGTTAAAGGTCAGGAGTAAAAGGTGAAAACACCTGACGCCTGACGCCTCACACCTTACTTCAAGACAATGCCAGCATCAGCAGCGGCGTCACCAATATGCTGCACAAAGATAGCGGCAAAATTAGGCTGTTCACCAAGTCCTTTGGCGTCAATCACAACTTCAAAACCGTTTTCCTGCAAAATGGACCTCCACGAGTCCTCATCAGCACCGGCCATATCATTCAGGGCATGATCGCCGGCAACCACCATAAATGGCTTTAAAACAACCTTTTTAACATTGTACAGCTTTAACATTTCCATCACATCAGCAATCCCGGGAAAACCTTCCACGTTACCGATGGTTGTAACCACCTCAGGATACATCCTGCGCATTACTGCCGCCAGCTCTAAATAGGCCCCGCCATTACCGGGGAAAAACTCATTACCATGCCCCATATACACCAGTCCAGCCTTCTTCTGCATAGCCAATTCCACATCAGGGGACACCACCCTGGCAACCGTGACAATATCATCTCCATACGGGTGCTTGAGACCATAGGTCCCTAATACTGGCCGTCCCAAAGCAATCTTATGGAACGGTTTATACTTTACCTTTTTCAAGGTTCCCATACTCAGCAAACCATCCACATAGGTATGCAGATCCAGAAACTCTTCTCCCATGGAAATATGGGTTGGCTGCAGAACAATGGTGTCATATCCCTCATTTTGCAGATCAGCAATGGTGGCAAGGGGTGTTCTAACATGGAGAATATCCAGAGGAATACCAGGATGCGCCTTGACATACTCCCGATCCTCGGCCCGGTGCTGCCATTTTTTCCGAATGATATTTGAGGTAAACGCCATGCGCACAGGGGTCTCTGGATATATCGCTTCAACTTGAGCCCGGATATTCAACAAACTCTGCAGAGCAGGCTCAACCGAGGTGCCAAACATCGCCAGCACAATGGCTTCTTTATGCTCAACTGTATACTTGCCACTGGCAAAACTACTTGTCACACCGGTGACAAACAGCATTGCAACCATAAAAAGACAGACTTTCCATTTCATAACCCACTCCATAAGTTACGATCCGGGCATAAAAAAACCCAGACCAATTTAAATTGACCCGGGAATGCCCTATTTTCCACGAATGATTGCGTACCCCTCGCCGCATGGGGAAACCATACGGCTGTCCACGGAGATACTATCTTCCTGCCATGCCTTTTCCTTGGCAACACAGGTTATAAAAGAGATCTTTCACCCCTTTATAATAAATTTTCAGACAGGTCTTCTGACTCACGGATCAACCGCAGTATTACGTCTTCCCAACCACACAACAAAAAGGTCAGTGACATAAATGTAATACTCGTCCCCGTTTACAGCGGCGGGCCCGTCCCAGAATCACACTGGGTTCCCTATTAAGCTCAATAATGAGAGCACCTGAAAACAGGTCTACTCCTAACTGAAAAGGTTGAAGATGTCAATCATTGGCAGGGGCCGGAAATGCACCCTCAGGCAAAAAAACTTGAACCAGAAATATCAAGTTGATAGGCTATAGTGTGGCGGATTTTTTATCTGATTCCGAATTGAGGCACATCTAATATAATGATCCATCCAAAGACAGAGGGCAAAACATGGCGGTTTACCGGTGAGAATAAGGTCAGAACCATCCTTGCGCTCATCTGCTGGACCCTCGTCATCATTTTTCTCTACACTATCAGTTCGCATAGCATCAATTACTTCGCCGAACAAGTGGCCATTATAGAGGCCCGCAGCCAATTCAAGAAAGATCTGGCATTCAGACAGTGGGCAACGGGTCATGGCGGTGTTTATGTCCCCGTAACCACGACCACTCCCCCCAACCCCTACCTCAGCCATCTCCCCCTGCGCGATATCACCAGCCCGGACGGCACCCGACTCACCCTCATGAACCCCGCCTACATTATTCGCCAACTCAATGAACAGTATGCAGAGATGTACGGTGTTACGGGACATATCACCAGCCTCAAGCCCCTGCGGCCAGAAAACAAACCCGACCTCTGGGAGCAGAGGGCACTGCAAGCCTTTGAGCAGGGGGCACAGGAAGAGCTGGAATTTACCGAAATCAAGGGGGAACCCTATCTCAGACTCATGCAGCCCATGATCACCCAGCAAGGCTGCCTCAAATGCCACGCCCAGCAGGGGTATAAGATGGGGGATATTCGCGGAGGCGTTGCCATTTCCCAACCTCTAGCAACGATATTGGCCCAAAAACAGAAGTCAGCCATTACCCAAAAGATGACCCTGGTCGGCCTCTGGCTTCTGGGAGCATTATTTATTGTTACACAGGGCAGGCAGGTGAACCTGAGTCAACTCAAGCAGGAAAAGGCGCTCAGGGAACTGCAGCAGGAACGGGACATGTTCATGCAGGGTTCCGTCATGACCTTTACCTGGAAGGATGATGCAAAATGGTCTGTTGCACAGGTCTCTGCCAATGTCGAGGATGTCCTTGGCTATACACCCATGGAGCTTCTTGACGGCTCTAAGCCCTACGGTGCAATTATTCATCCTGAAGACCAGGAAAGAAGAATGAATGCGGTCAGAAACGCCACGACAGCAAAGCAGAAATCATTTACCCACGCACCCTATCGTTTACTCACCCGGGCGGGGGACGTCATCTGGGTACAGGACCACACAACGATTATTTATAACGCTGCCGGGGGAATCAGCCATTACCAAGGCTATCTGGTGGATATCAGCGAAACCATGCAGATCAACACCGAGTTACAGGAAAACAAAGACCGTCTGGAACTCATCATTAATGGCGCCAACCTGGGAACATGGGAGTGGAATATCCAAACGGGAGAGGTGGTCTTTAATGAGCGCTGGGCTGAAATGATCGGCTGCACATTAAGTGAAATCAAGCCACACTTCTCCCACTGGAAAGATCGTCTTCATCCAGATGACAAAGAAGAAATTATACGCACCCTGAACAACCACCTGGAGGGAAAGAGCCCGATCTATATGATTGAACATCGTCTGCAGCATAAATCAGGGAGCTGGGTCTGGGTGCTCACTGTCGGCCGAGTGTTCAAATGGGATGACAACGGCAAGCCCCTGATGGCAGTGGGCATTCACATGGATATTAACGAGAGAAAGCAGGCGGAACAGGAACTTGCCAAGGCAAAAAAAGTCGCTGAAACCGCAAATCATGCCAAATCAGTGTTCCTCTCAAATATGAGCCATGAACTCCGGACCCCGCTCAACGCCATTCTCGGCTACACCCAACTCTTTGCCGGAGACCTCACCCTCAGCCCGAAACACCAGCAGGGGTTAAAAACGATCCACCAGTCAGGTGAACATTTACCCATGCTGATCAATGATATTCTCGACCTCTCAAAGATTGAAGCCGGCAAAATTGAACTGGTAAAAACCAATGTCCATCTGCCGCAATTCCTCCAGGGGATTGTCGATATTATCGGAATAAGGGCCCAGGCCAAAGGGCTGGATTTCCGCTATGAACTTGACCCCCTGCTGCCGACAATTATTGAAATCGATGAACTGCGGTTACGGCAGGTGCTTTTAAACCTCCTTGCCAACGCCGTTAAATTTACCGATCAGGGCTGGTGCCTGTTCCAGGTTAAGGCCCAACCTGCGGGAACAGATCTCGTGCAATTAACCATGAACATTGAAGACAGCGGTGTGGGGATCAAGAAAGAAATGCAAGAAGAGGTCTTCCGCCCTTTTCAGCAGACAGGAGAACGACTCAAGTATGCTGAAGGATCGGGGTTGGGGTTGGCGATCAGCAGCGAATTAATCCAGAAAATGCAGGGCAAACTCCAGCTCACAAGCCCCATTAATGTCCCGCCGCAAGACGGCGAAGGACCGGGCTGTCGCTTTTCATTTTCCATCATAGTTCCAACCAGCGCAACGCTGGACTCCACCCCTCAAAAAACACCTGCAGTCACTGGTTACACCAGTATAGGAGACGATGGTAAACCGAAAAAAGTTCTGATTATCGATGATCATGCATCCAACCGTGCGGTCCTCCGGGACAACCTGCAGCCCCTTGGTTTCATTACAAAAGAACTGGCAGACGGCAGTAAAATCCTGGCAGTATGTAAACAATTCCAGCCAGATATTATTCTCATGGATCTCAAAATGCCGAATGTGGATGGTTTCAAGGCCACGGAACAGTTGAAAAGCCATCCCGACCTTGCCCACATCCCCGTCGTCGTCATCACAGCATCCAGTAATAAAGAACATCAATCTAAAGCATATTGTCAGGCCCATGGATTCACGGCGGTTATGACAAAACCTTTCTCCCTGGTCAACCTCCTGGAAATCCTTGCACAGCAACTCAACCTGCAGCTGCACCATGCAGAAGGTACCCTTATCCCTACCCCCCGCGATGAAAAAATCACCCTGCCACCCCAGGCCATACTCAATGACCTTAAAGCCTTCGCTCAATCAGGAGATATCACCTCCCTGTCCACAGCAATTGCTGATCTTGCCGTACTGGAATCGTGTAAATACCAGCGCATTGCTGAACAGTTAAGGCAACTGGCAGAAGATTTTCTGCTCATGGAAATTGAAAAACTCATAACACACTATGAAAAGGATTAATTTATGGAAACAGCAAAGACTATCATACTGATCGTTGATGACCAACCGGCCAACTTAAAGATTCTCCTCGCCTTTTTAGAACAACACCATTTCGATGTCCGCATCGCCGAGAATGGCGAACGGGCCTTGTCCATGCTCAACCAATATAACCCGGATCTCATCCTCCTTGATGTCATGATGCCGGACATGAACGGTTTTGAGACCTGCCGTGCCATAAAGGCCAATGCAGCCACCGCGGATATTCCCATTATATTCATGACTGCCCTGAATAATCTTGAGGATAAGATTGAAGGGTTTGCGGCGGGCGGGGTTGACTATATTGTCAAGCCATTCCACCAGACCGAAGTCCTGGCCCGCATTAACACCCATATTACCCTGAGAAAGCAGCAGGTAGAGCTCGAGCAGAGTCTTGCAGATGTCAAAAGATTAGAAGAGATCATGCCCATCTGTTCATTTTGTAAAAAAATCCGTGATGATAAAGGTTATTGGCAGCAGGTGGAAGAATATATTTCAGACCACTCACAGGCCGTTTTCAGCTATGATCTCTGTGCAGAATGCATGGAGGAACAGTTTGGGGCCATACTAACTAAGCCAAAGGACTAAGCAGTTGTAAAAAAATAACATGACCAACGAGATATCCATAGCTGCATAAGGGGGCCATAAAGAAATTGCTATAACGGAGTCTGCGCTTACCCGGAGTCTACGCTTACCTGATCAACATTCTTAACGGCCCTGACCCGGCAGAACAGATTCACGCCCGTTCACTCAGAACCAATATGCAGGAATAGAAATGAAAGAAAAAACTGTTTCAATTTTAATCGTTGACGACCAAATGAACAATCTCAAGATCCTGCTGCATCTTCTCAAACAGCAGCAGTTCGAGATTCATATCGCGGAAAACGGCGAACGGGCCCTGGAGACTCTTGCCCATCATCACCCCGACCTCATCCTCCTGGACATCTTAATGCCAGGCATGGACGGCTTTGAGACCTGTAAACGGATAAAGGCAAACACGGCAACCGCTGATATCCCGATTATTTTCATGACAGCACTGGCCAGCCTTAAAGATAAGATTAAGGGGTTTGAGGCTGGCGGAGCAGACTATATCACCAAGCCCTTTGAGCAAAACGAAATGCTGATCAGGATCAACACCCATATTACCCTGCACCGCCAGCAGCTTAAGCTCAAACAAGCTCTGAAAAAAAAACAGGCATTATCCGGCATCCTCCGCATCTGCCCCTCCTGCAAAAAAATTAGAAATGATGCCGGCTATTGGCAGCAGGTGGAACAATACCTGGCAGAACATTCCGAGGCCCTCTTTCGCCATGGCGTGTGCCCAAACTGCAGAGAGAGACAAAACCAATGACGCCAGCCAGCACCTGCAGCCACATGAAGTTGTGTCCCTCCAGGATCCTCATTGTTGATGACCAGCCAACGAACATGCATGTCCTTCTCCACTTGTTCAAGGAGCATAATTTCGAGGTTCATATCGCTGAAAGCGGCGAACGGGCCCTGGAGACTCTTGCCCATCATCACCCCGACCTCATCCTCATGGATATCATGATGCCCGGCATGGACGGCTTTGAGACCTGCCGCAAGATAAAGGCAAAGGCCAAGACCGCTGACATTCCCATTATCTTCATCACTGCTCTCCACAGTATTGACAGTAAAATTAAAGGGTTTGCAGCTGGGGGCGTTGACTATATTACCAAACCGTTTCATCAACCAGAGGTTCTGGCCCGGGTCAACACCCACATCACCCTGCAGAAACAAAAACTGGAATTGGAGAACGCCAAGCACGAGCTGCTCAAACAGAAAAAACTCCTGGAGATCATGACCATAACCGATGACCTCACCGGCCTTTTCAACCGCAGATACTTAACCAATATCCTGGAACGGGAGTTCCAGCGCAGCAAACGCCATGATACGGAGTTGTCCTGCCTCATGTTTGACCTGGATCATTTCAAGGATGTCAATGATATCCATGGGCACGATTGTGGAGACAACGTGCTCTACTGTTTCGGCAAGATACTCAGCAAATCCATACGCCACTCTGATTTTCCCTTTCGTATTGGCGGGGAAGAATTCTTAATCGTCCTCCCCCAGACAGATATCCAAGGGGCAGTACAAACAGGGGAAAAAATCAGGCTTTCCACCATGGCTGAAATAGTTGCAGAAACCAACATTTTCATTACGGTGAGTGGGGGGGGTGTCTTCATTTCATCAACATCATCCAAAAAGAAGAGATGACCTGATTATTTTTGCGGACAAAGCCCTCTACCAGGCTAAGCGAAATGGCCGGAACAACATTGTCGTGTACAACCAAAGCCAGGAATAATTTCGTTATACACGACAACGTCGTGTATAAAAAAATTCTATATCTACAATTATAATAGGAAGTTAAATAATAAAACAGAGTACATTACTCCAAAGCAGAATATGACCCTCCTCCCCCTCCAGACAAGGGGCAGGAGCAACCGCGAAAATTCCAGGTCCATTAATGATCACCAGCGTCATCCTGAAAAAACTAATCAATGCCCTGCAGGATCTCCTGCCAATTATCGTGGTGATTGGATTTTTTCAGATAGTTGTTCTCAGACAGCCCTTACCACAGATGGGAGAGGTGCTCTTTGGTGCCCTTCTGGTGGTGGCTGGACTGACTTTATTTGTGCAGGGGCTCGAGATGGGACTGTTTCCCATTGGTGAAGCCATGGCCCAGGCCCTGGCGCGCAAAGGCAGCCTCACCTGGCTCCTGCTCTTTGCCTTTGCCCTGGGTTTTTCAACCACAGTGGCGGAACCCGCCCTGATCGCCGTGGCTGCAGAAGCCGCAGAAATTGCCAGCTCCGGGGGCCTTATTCACCCCGATACACAACAGCAATACGCCTTCGGGTTGCGTATGTCGGTGGCCTTCTCCGTGGGACTTGCCATTCTCATCGGCGTCATGCGTATTATTCGCGGCTGGCCCATCCATTATCTGATTATCTCGGGCTACGTCATCGTCATGGGAATGACCACTATTGCCCCCGAAGAAATTATCGGCATCGCCTATGATGCCGGCGGGGTAACAACATCCACCATCACCGTTCCCCTGGTTGCCGCTCTGGGTGTGGGACTGGCCTCAACCATCCGCGGCAGATCCCCCCTTGTTGACGGCTTTGGCCTCATTGCCTTTGCCTCCCTCTTGCCCATGATTTTTGTAATGGGTTATGGACTTATAATCTTCAATTAAATGACGGAGGAGAGCGATGTTCGTGGAGTTCATACATGATTTCAGCAAGATCCTGCTCGCCACCGGCAGGGATGTCCTGCCGATTCTTCTCCTGATTACCGGGTTTCAATTATTTGTTATACGGCAGCCCATTCCCCATTTGCGTCGCCTTCTGGTCGGCGGGGTCTATGTGGTCATCGGCCTTGCCCTCTTCCTGGCCGGGCTTGAGAAGGCCCTCTTCCCCCTGGGAAAAATCATGGCCACCCAACTCTCTGATCCCACCTTTATTTATGGCGCAGGGGAAATTCCCCTGCAGGCGGACTGGAAGGCCTATGGCTGGGTGTATCTCTTTGGTGCCATGATCGGCTTTGCCACCACCATTGCCGAGCCGTCCCTCATTGCAGTGGCGCAAAAGGCCAATGAGGTTTCAGCAGGAGCCATCAGCACCTGGGGGTTGCGGATTACTGTCGCCATCGGCGTTGCCTTCGGCATCAGTCTCGGCACCTTTCGTATTGTCACCGGCACCCCGCTCTATCTCTACATTCTGGCGGGGTATCTAATTGTTATCGCGCAAACCCTCATGGCCCCGAAAGGTATTATTGCCCTGGCCTATGACTCTGGCGGGGTGACGACCTCAACCGTAACCGTACCACTCGTGGCAGCACTGGGCCTTGGACTCGCCGCCACTGTCCCGGGACGAAATCCAGCCCTGGATGGTTTTGGCCTTATTGCCTTTGCCTCCCTCTTTCCAATTATTGCCGTTATGGGCTATGCGCAACTCATGCATTACCTCAGTCAACGCAGAAAAAAAATTATGGAGAACAAGAATGCGCTTTAAACTTATTTTAGCCTCGGTAAAAACAGACCTTACCGATACAATTGTTGATGCTGCAAAAGATGCAGGGGCCACCGGGGCGACCATTATCCCGGCGCGGGGCACTGGTATCCATGAAGCAAAAACATTCTTTGGCCTTGCCCTGGAGGCGCAAACGGACATTATCATGCTCCTGGTTGAGGAGCATCGGATTATGCAGATCCTGGAGGCCATTCAAGAGGCTGGGGAATTTCATAAGCCGGGAACAGGTATTGCCTTTGTGATGCCGGTGGAGCATGTTGTCGGCCTTGAAAGCCAAATGAAGACCTTTAAAGAAGAAGTCCGGGAAAGCTATTTTTAAACCCATACAATTAAAGAGGACAAACTATGAGTTCTGAAACACAAGCCATCATTCGCGCCCGGGATGTTATGGAAAAAGGCATTATATCTATTGACGGCATGGCCACAGCCAGGGAGGCCGCGGCCAAGATGCGCGCCAATAAGGTTTCATCCCTCCTCGTTGAAAAACGCCATGCTGATGACGTTTGGGGAATACTGGTCATTCAAGATTTTATCAAAGGGGTCATGATTGCCGGGCGGACACCGGCTGAGGTCAATGTCTATGAGATCATGACAAAACCGGTCATCACCGTCCCCGCTGACATGGACATCCGCTATGCTGCCCGCCTTCTATACCGCGCGGGAATACGCCGGGCACCTGTTTTAGAAGACGGGGAATTGGTGGGTATGATATCCCTCTCCTCCCTGATTCTTGACAATGAGCTTTTTTAAATCTGCTCAACCTTAAGAACTACCGGTTCCTCCTGGACCAACTCCACTTTTCCCCTGGGCCAACTGAAATATGCCGGCTGTGACAGGGGGAAAAGGCCATATAGCTTCATCCACATCCCGTACCTGTTCCCACACAGCCGAAGCCACAGCTACTCTTGACCCTCCGTTTACAGATGGACAGATCTTTGCCTGAATAAATCGCCTGGAGTCCGGCCTCAATAAAGCCCGTCATGGTTACAGGTGTAATCTCTGCCCTGGCAGAAATGGCCCTGGGGCTCTCACCCATCCGGCAGTCATGAAACAGTCTCGTCATGGCCTCCCACGCCACCGGACATGCCACAGGGGACTTGTCTCACGTAAACAACGTCAGCGTCTCCCCACCGGAAATCATACCAACACTTGGCGCAAACCTTACAAAAGGTAAGGACAGCCTTCTCTTTTGTCTGACATTTTCACCTTGACAACCACTGTCCCAAAACATATATTAGCCATATTCCTATTTAGGGATATAACTATAAGGACTGTCTATGAAGCTGTTTATCCGTGTCATGAAGGCCCTCTCAGATCAAAACAGGGTCACCATCCTCAAACTTCTGGGCCAGAAGGATCTCTGTGTCTGTGAAATCACCGCCCTTCTCGGCCTCGCCCAGCCCACTATTTCAAAACACCTCAAAACCCTTGAGGACGCGGGACTGGTGGAGTCAGCAAGAGACGGGTCATGGGTCAATTACCATCTGGCCGACGGTAAGGAATCCACCTATGCCGCAACCATGCTGGACCAGGTTGGCGGCTGGCTTGATGATGACCCCCATATACAGAAAATGATGCAGCAATTACCCCTGGTGGACCGGGAACGCATTAAGGTAGCTTAAAAACAATACATTAATAATGAGGTCATTATGCAGCCCATTCAGCCATTAAATAACTCCAGCTGCTGAAAGAAACCAGCCCCCCGTCAGGTGACGGGCAATCCAAAACCAAACAGACTCAAAATCGCCACCCTCGGTGTCATCGGTCTTGTGCTCTGGTATGTCCTCTACAAACAGCTCCTCCCCTTCTCCCATTATTTTGCCTATGACCTGGTCGGCCTTGAGCAGGGCAGCCATCTGGGTGATGCCGTTCAGTTCTTTGTCTATGACACCCCCAAGGTGATGATGCTCCTCACCCTCATTGTCTTTGTGGTGGGGATGGTCCGCAGTTTCTTCACCCCGGAAAAGACCCGCAAACTCCTGGCCGGCAAGAGAGAGTCCACCGGCAATGTCATGGCGGCAGGCCTCGGCATTGTGACACCATTCTGTTCCTGTTCAGCCGTGCCCCTCTTCATCGGCTTTGTCCAGGCGGGTGTTCCTTTAGGGGTAACACTGTCCTTTCTCATTGCCGCCCCCATGGTCAATGAGGTGGCCCTGGTCCTCCTCTACGGCCTCCTGGGCTGGAAGGTGGCGGGGCTCTATCTCCTGACCGGTCTCGGCGTCGCCATCAGCGCCGGCTGGGTTATCGGCCGCTTGAATATGGAGTCCTCCATTGAAGACTGGGTACGGGAAATCCGTGCCGGTGATCCCAGCCAACTTACCGTCAAACTGACCGGGGCTGATCGTATCCAGCACGGCAAAGAGGCGGTGCGCGACATCGTCACCAAGGTGTGGCCCTATGTGGTGGCAGGTATCGGCGTGGGTGCCGCCATCCACGGCTATGTGCCTGAGGATTTCATGGCTTCCATCATGGGTAAGGATGCCTGGTGGTCGGTGCCTGCAGCCGTAGTCGTGGGGATTCCCATGTATTCCAATGCCGCAGGGATCGTCCCGATTGTCGAGGCGTTACTCGGCAAGGGCGCCGCCCTCGGTACGGTTCTGGCCTTTATGATGAGTGTCATCGCCCTCTCCCTGCCGGAGATGGTGATCCTGCGCAAGGTTTTAAAACCAAAACTCATTGCGGTCTTTATCGGAGTGGTGGGAAGCGGTATCCTCCTCACCGGTTTTTTATTCAATCTGATTATTTAGACAGGTAAAAAAATGAGTCCAGAATACATCTGCTATTGCTTCAAACATACCAAGAAAGATCTGGAGGAGGACGCCAGAACGCACGGCAAATCCACCATCATGGAACAGATCCTCACGGCATCAAAATCGGGGAGCTGCAACTGCAAGACCACCAACCCCAAGTCCAGATGATGCCTCGCTGAGGTCCGCCAGGTGGTGGACAAGGTTCTGGGTCAATCCGGCGTCGTCTTAACTTAAACGTACACCTGTAAGGATGGTTCTATGCAACCCCGATAC